>JACZWD010000135.1 GCA_022572335.1 Pseudomonadota bacterium | reverse complement strand
CGATGCGGGGCATCGCAAAGCGTGCGCGACGCCGTCCGAAAGCCTTGGTAAGCCGCCGTTCCGGTCGCGTATGCGGCCCGTCGGAGGGCGTCGAAAAGTTTTGACGATGCACCGCATCGCCTGCAACGTTCCTCCTACCCGACGAGCCGCCTACGCGATCTCTATGAGTCATGATCAGCGATCCTTGGTATAACCATAAGCCCCGCCCGTCCTCCTGCCAAGGCGCCGGCGCGCCCCAGGCCCCCCCGCCACCGCCCCAGGAGGACCTGTGCAAAAACAGGTCCTTGGACAATCCTGTTGACAATCGTGATTAACCGCTGTCTTTATTCGGGGTTGTAGAACGAAGCATTCAAAATGCTCCGAATGGACAGCGGGCAGCGAAGTTGAACGGGCTTGGACACATTGCCGTTTACTTAGGGACGCGCCGCGACAGCGCTTCTGCGCGCCGGCGCGCCGTTTCGCTGCCGACCCTCTTGCTGTGCCTCCGCGGGGACCTTCGACTTAGGTGCCCCTGAACGCCTGCCGACGCACCGTGACCGGCGTCACCGGCTTTCAGGGGAAGCGAATACGCCATCGTGCGACACCTGAATGAAGGAAGGGTTTGTCCCATGAGCACCAGCAAGGATGCCAACCGGGTCATCATCTTCGATACCACGCTGCGCGACGGCGAGCAGTCGCCGGGCGCCTCCATGAACCTGGACGAGAAGCTGCGCATCGCCCAGGTCCTCGAGGAAATGGGCGTCGACGTCATCGAGGCAGGGTTCCCCATCGCCTCGGACGGCGACTTCGAGGCGGTGCACGAGATCGCCAAGACCGTCAGCACCGCGGTCGTCTGCGGCCTTGCCCGGGCGACCAGGATGGACATCGAGCGCTGCGCCGAGGCCGTCAAGCCGGCCCGGCGGGGGCGCATCCACACGTTCATCGCCACCAGCCCGGTGCACATGAAGTACAAGCTCCAGATGGAGCCCGACGCGGTGCACGACCAAGTGATCGAAAGCGTATCCTATGCCCGCCGGTTCACCGACGACGTGGAGTGGTCATGCGAGGACGGCTCGCGCTCGGACCACGATTTCCTTTGCCGCTGCGTGGAAAGCGCCATCGACGCCGGCGCCACCACCATCAACGTTCCCGACACCGTGGGCTACGCCTTGCCCGACGAGTTCACGGCCCTGATCAAAATGCTGTTCGACCGCGTCCCCAATATCGACAAGGCGGTCCTCTCCGTGCATTGCCACAACGACCTGGGGCTGGCCGTGGCCAACTCGCTGGCCGCGGTGCACGCCGGCGCGCGCCAGGTCGAGTGCACCATCAACGGCCTCGGCGAACGGGCCGGCAACGCGGCCATGGAGGAGATCGTCATGGCCCTGCGCACGCGCCATGATCACATGCCCTATACGACCGCGATCAGGACCGAGAACATCATGAGGGCGTCACGGCTGGTTTCCACCGTCACCGGGTTCACCGTGCAACCCAACAAGGCCATCGTCGGCGCCAACGCCTTCGCCCACGAAGCGGGGATCCATCAGGACGGCGTGTTGAAGCACGCCGGCACCTACGAGATCATGACCCCGGAGTCGGTGGGCCTGACGGCGTCCAAGCTGGTTCTGGGCAAGCACTCGGGCAGCCATGCGTTCAGGGAGAAGCTGAAGGAGCTGGGCTACGACCTCGGCGACAACGCCGTGCGCGATGTGTTCAAGCGCTTCAAGGACCTGGCGGACAAGAAAAAGGAGATCTTCGACGAAGACATCGTCGCCCTGGTCGACGACGAGGTGGTGCGCGCCAACGACCGGGTGCGCCTGATTTCGCTTGAGATCCTCTGCGGCACCAAGCACCGGCCGCCGAAGGCCGAGCTGGAACTGGAGATCGACGGCGAGATCAAACACTGCCGGGCCACCGGCGACGGACCGGTGGACGCCGCCTTCAATGGAATCAAGGCGTTGTTCCCCCACCAGGCGCGCCTCCAGCTCTATCAGGTGCACGCGGTGACCCAGGGCACGGACGCCCAGGCCGAGGTCACCGTGCGCCTGGAGGAGAAAGGCAAGACCGTCCTCGGCCAGGGCGCGGACACCGACACCATGGTCGCGTCCGTCAAGGCGTATGTGAACGCTCTCAACAAGCTGCTGGTGAAGAGAAAGAAATCGGCGCCGGCGGCACTTTCGGCGTAGTATCACCAGCCCGCGGGCGAACACCTTTTTATAAAGGGGGCGGCGGCGCGGAGAACGCTCTCCGGCGCCCCCCTGAGTCGTACTCCGAACGAATTGTGAGGCCCCATGTTTTCCAGACTGTTCGGCTTTCTGTCGGCCGACATGGCCATCGACCTGGGGACGGCCAACACCCTCGTCTACGTCAAGGGCCGGGGGATCGTTCTCAACGAGCCTTCCGTGGTCGCCTTGGTCGAGGTCAAGGGCAAGAAACAGGTTCTCGCCGTCGGCAACGAAGCCAAGCAGATGCTTGGCCGCACGCCGGGCAACATCCAGGCCATTCGTCCCTTGCGCGAAGGCGTCATCGCCGATTTCGAGGTCGCCGAGGAGATGATCAAGCACTTCATCCGCAAGGTCCACAACCGGCGCAGCTTCGCCAGTCCGATGATCGTCGTCTGCGTGCCTTCGGGCTCCACCGCGGTGGAGCGCCGGGCCATCCAGGAATCCGCCGAAAGCGCCGGCGCCCGCCGGGTGTACCTGATCGAGGAACCCATGGCGGCGGCCATCGGCGCCGGCCTTCCGGTGACCGAACCCACCGGCTCCATGGTGGTGGACATCGGCGGCGGGACCACGGAGGTGGCGGTCCTCGCCCTTGGCGGCATCGTCTATTCACGCTCGGTACGGGTCGGCGGCGACAAGATGGACGAGGCCATCATCGCCTATATCCGGCGCAACCATAACCTGCTGGTCGGCGAAAGCAGCGCCGAGCGCATCAAGGAGGAAATCGGCTCCGCCTGCCCGCCCGAGGACGGCGACGGGCCAACCATGGAAATCAAGGGCCGGGACCTGATGCAGGGCGTGCCCCGGGAACTGACCATCAGCCAACGCCAGGTCGCGGAAAGCCTGGCCGAGCCGGTCGGCGCCATCATCGAGACGGTCAAGGTGGCGCTCGAACACACGGCGCCGGAGCTGGCCGCCGATATCGTGGACAAGGGCATCGTGCTGACCGGCGGCGGCGCCCTTCTCGGCAACATGGACTACGTGCTCAGGCACGCCACGGGCCTGCCGGTATCCCTTGCCGACGACCCGCTGTCGTGTGTGGTGCTGGGAACCGGGCAGGCCCTCGAGGAGATGAAAAGGCTGAAAAACGTTTTGACGACCATGTATTAGCGCCCCGGCGCATTAAATTAAAATTAACACCCTGACGGTACTGTACGCTGGGCAGGCATACGTGGAATTCCGAGTATTGGGAGTTCAAGCTATTGGGGAGAGGGGCTTGAAAGGACCGTTGCGGCCGGTACATCGCATCGCAGTGCCCATCAAGGGCCTGATCCAGCGCTTCGCGTACGTGGGCCTGGTCGCGGCGGCGTTCGGCCTGATGTTGCTGGGCAAGGCGGACGTGCTGGTGGCGGAACGCATCCGCACCCAGGTGACCGACGCGCTGGCCCCCATCCTCGACGTTCTGTCCCGCCCCGTCGCCACCGTGTCCGACGTGGTGGACCAGGTCCGCGAGTTGGCTGCCCTGCGCGAGGAGAACGCCGGGCTGCGCGAGGACAAGGTACGGCTCCTGCAATGGCAGACGGTGGCGCGCCGGCTGGAGGCCGAGACCAAGGCGCTTCGCGCCCTGCTCAATTTCGTGCCCGGGCCCGAGGCCAGCTACGTGACCGCCCGCGTCATCGGCGACACGGGCGGCGCCTTCGCGCATTCTTTGGTGCTCAATGCCGGTTTTCGCGCCGGCGTGCGCAAGGGACAGGCGGTGGTCACCGGTGACGGCCTGGTCGGGCGCGTCGCCGGCGTCGGCACCCGCTCGACGCGGGTCATCCTGATCACGGACTTGAACTCCCACATCCCGGTGCTGGTGGAACGGACCCGCACGCGCGCCATCCTGGCCGGGGACAACACCGAAGTGTTGCGCCTGATCCGCCTGCCCCCGGGAGCGGAAGTCTCCCCGGGCGACCGCGTCGTGACCTCGGGCCATGGCGGCGCCTTCCCGCCCGGTCTGCCGGTGGGGGTCGTGGCCTCGGTCGGCGACGCCGGCATCGGGGTCCAGCCTTTCGTCGAGCGCAGCCGGCTCGAATATGTCCGCGTCGTCGATTTCGGTCTCAGGGGTATCCTGCAACCGCTCCTTCCGGGTATCCCGGCCGACGGGCCGTAGGGGTAGTACCCTCTATCATAATAGGATGGTACGTGTGATCGTCTTTTCGCGTCTTTTGGGTAGGAAGCGTCGCGCCGGCGATGCGGGACATCGTCAAGCGGCGCTGACGCCCCCAAAAGGCGCGAAAAGCGACCCTTCGGGCGGCCATGGGTGGCCATCGGACGTCGTCGCGCGGCTCTCGTGATGGGCCGCATCACGTCGAACCGCGCTCCTAGCCGAATGGCCACCCATGGCCGTCACACGTGTCATCCTATTATGATAGAGGGTACTTCGAGACCATGAAGCCGTCGCTGTGGCATCGGCTGGATGCGCTGGCGCGCCGGCTGACGCCCTTCGCCCTGACGCTGGTCCTGGTGGTGGTCAGCGTGGTGCCCCTGCACATCCCCGGTTTTGCGCGCGTCGCGCCGTTGCTGCCCCTGATCGCGGTCTATCATTGGGCCATCTACCGGCCCCGGCTGTTGCCCGCCTTCGCCGTTTTCGTGATCGGCCTGTTGCAGGACACGCTCACCGGGACTCCCATCGGGGTGAACGCGCTGGTTTTCATCGGCGTGTACGGGGTCGTGCTTTCCCAGCGCCGTTTCTTCGTCGGCAAGTCCTTCGCCGTCGTGTGGCTGGGTTTCGCCGTGGTCGCGGCGGGGGCGGCGCTGTCGAGCTGGATCCTGGTCTCGGTCTACAACCTGACCCTTGTCGCGCCCCGCGCGGTGCTGTTTCAATACCTGATGACACTCGGGGTGTTCCCGCTTCTGGCGTGGGTTTTCCTGCGCTGGCAACGGGCATTCCTGGAGTCCGAATGACATGCACAGCGACATCGACCGGCAAAAGCTTTTCAGCCGGCGGGCGGCGATGCTGGCGGGGGGCAAGTTCGCGCTTCTTTCCGCCCTGGTCGGGCGCATGTACTACCTGCAGGTCATCGAGTCCGCGCGCTATGCCACCCTGGCCGAAGAGAACCGCATCAACCTGCGGCTCCTGGCGCCGCCGCGCGGGCGCATCGTCGACCGTTTCGGCGTGCCGATGGCGGTCAACCAGCAGAACTACCGGGTGGTGCTGATCTCGGAAGCCGCCGAGGACGTCGAGGAGACGTTGGGACGGCTCGGTGCCATCATCCCCATCGGCGACGGCGAGAAGCGCCGGATTCTGCGCGACATCGGGCGCCGGCGCGGTTTCGTGCCGGTGACCGTGCGCGAAAACCTCAACTGGGAGGAGGTGGCGCGCATCGAGGTCAACATACCGGACCTGCCCGGCGTGATGATCGACGTCGGCCAGAGCCGCCACTACCCCCATGGCGAAGACACCGCCCATGTGCTGGGCTACGTGGCCGCCGTCTCCGAGGCCGAGATCGGCCGCGATCCCCTGTTGGAGCTCCCCGGTTTCCGCATCGGCAAGGCGGGCATCGAGAAGGTCTACGATCTGGCGCTCCGCGGCACCGGCGGCAGCTCCCAGGTCGAGGTCAACGCGCTGGGGCGGGTGATCCGCGAATTGCGCCGCCGCGAGGGCCAGCCCGGGGCCGAGGTGACCCTGACCATCGATGTGGAACTGCAGAAGATGGTGGTCCGTCGCCTGGCCGGAAAAAGCGCCTCCGCCGTCGTCATGGACGTGCACACGGGCGAGGTCCTGGCCATGGCCTCGACGCCCAGCTTCGATCCCAACGGCTTCAACAAGGGCCTGAGCGCCGAGGCGTGGCGGGATCTCGTCTCCAACCCCATGGCGCCGCTGACCAACAAGGCGATCCGCGGCCAGTACGCGCCCGGCTCCACCTTCAAGATCGTGGTCGCCCTGGCGGCGCTGGAAAAGGGCGCCATCACGCCCGAGACCACGTTCTTCTGTCCCGGATTCCTGAAGCTGGGCGACGCCACGTTCCACTGTTGGAAAAGGGGCGGCCACGGGACCGTCGACCTGGCCAAGGGCATCACCCAGTCGTGCGACATCTATTTCTACGAAACGGCGCGGCGCACCGGGATCGACCACATCGCCGCCATGGCCCGGCGCTTGGGCTTCGGGCGTAGGCTGGGACTGGACCTGCCCGGCGAACAGCCGGGCCTGGTGCCGACGCGGGACTGGAAGCTCGCCACCATGGACATGCCGTGGCAGAAGGGCGAGACCCTGATCACCGGCATCGGCCAGGGGTATCTCCTGGCCACGCCGCTGCAGCTGGTGGTGATGACGGCGCGCCTGGTCAACGGCGGCTTCGCGGTGACGCCCCATCTGACCCGGGACACGGTGACCCTGGACGGGACCACGCCGCGCGCCAAGGACCGGCCCGCAAGCATGGGCGTGGCGGCCGCATACCTGAAGCTGGTCCGCGAGGCGACGACGGCGGTGGTCAACAGCCTCAAGGGCACGGCGTACAAGGCCCGCATCACCGAGGCCGGCTTCGAGATGGGGGGCAAGACCGGCACCATCCAGGTGCGGCGCATCACCAAGGCCGAGCGCGACGCGGGCGTGCGCAAGAACAAGGACCGGCCGTGGAAGGACAGGGACCACGCGGTCTTCGTCGGCTACGCGCCGGTGCACGCGCCGCGCTACGCCGTCGCCGTGCTGGTCGAACACGGCGGCGGCGGCTCCACGGTGGCGGCGCCCATCGCCCGCGACGTCCTGCTCGAGGCCCAGCGCCGGGACGCGGCGCGCCCGCCGCAGGCCCAGCGCCTGACCGGGGTCCCCGCCGCGCCGGCCGGCCGGGGGTGATGCGGTGATGACCGTCAACGCGCTCAACCGGCCGGTGTACACCTTGCGGCAGAAGCTGTGGCAGATCCACTGGCTGTTCGTGCTCCTGCTCGTCGCCGTCGCCGGCATCGGCTTCGCCATGCTCTATTCCGCCGCCGGCCGCGTCGCCGGCACCGGCAGCTTCGACCCCTGGGCGTCGCGCCAGATGGTGCGCTTCGCCGTCGGCGGAGCCATCATGGTGGCGGTGGCGCTGACCAACATCCGCCTGTGGCTGCGCTATTCCTATGTCATCTATCTGGTCACCCTGGTGCTGCTGGCGGCGGTCGAGTTGGGGGGCACGGCGGGCATGGGGGCGCAGCGCTGGAT
>JACZWD010000134.1 GCA_022572335.1 Pseudomonadota bacterium | reverse complement strand
AGCGAAGGCGAGAGGACAACAACGGCCCACAACAGGGGGGCCAACAAGGCCGCCAAGGGCATTTTTTTTCTTATCCGCGACATGGTTATGAGTATAAATCGCCACGGCGTTAAAAGAACCCCTACGGGCCTGGGCGAATACATTAGGAGTCGAGGGATGGTAGGCATGAAAGAGGAAATATCAGGAAAAAATAATATGTCGGCCGCGTTTAGCCCGGCAGGGGGCCCGGTGCGACCGCCGTTTCAACACCCACCTGGACGATTGATGACATGACCGTCACCTACGCCATCGAGGATAGCCTGGCGGCCGAGGAGTTCGTCGACCTGCTGAAGCGTTCCGGCCTGGCGGCGCGCCGCCCCGTGGACAGGCCCGACGTCATCCGCGCCATGGTCGAAGGCGCCGATCTGGTGATTTCGGCCCGGGACGGCGCCGGGCGGCTGGTCGGCATCGTCACCTCCGGCGGCGAAGGGCGGCAAGAGGCCATCGGGGCCACCCAACTGGCCGTCCTGCGCGCCCGCAGCGGACCGGAGTACGCCGACGCCAGCCGCGCTCTCGGCGTCCACTACCGGAAATGCATCGAGGCGCTGGAACAGGCGCGGCGGCGCCGGGGCCCGGCCGAGGCCGCGCTCGGCGACGCCATCGCCGAGTCGTGCGTGGCGAGCGGGAACCGCCAGCTGTTCGACCTCGCCGGCCAGTTTTTCGGCAGGGCCCGGCGCGTCGACGACTCCGTCGCCATGTTCGAGCGCGCCCTGGAACAGGACCCCAACGCCATCAATTCGCGGCTCGGGCTCGCCGTCATTCTGGATTTCTCCCGTCGCGATGGGGCGGCGGTGCCGCACCTGGACTGGTTGCTCGGCGTTGTCCCGGCCGACAGGCGGGTTCTGCGCCTCGCCGTCCAGGTGGGGAAATGGGGCGGCGATTTGGATCTCGCCCAGCGCGCCCTCGCCCTCTTGGAAAAACACCACCCGGATATCGCCCCGCGGGCGCGGGACTTCCTCGCCGACGACCGCCCGCCTCCCGGCCCGCCGGGTTGACCGAGGCGCGCGGTCAGCCGTCCTCTTGCGGATAGGGGATCCAGCCGTAACGGACCACCGGCCTCGGGTGGAACGGCGACCGCCGGGCGCGCGCCAGGATCGCCTTTTTCAACTCCGCCGCCCGCCACGTGGGGTGTTTTTTCGCCAACCGCGCGGCGAGGGCGGCGATGCGCGGCACGGCGAAGCTCGAGCCCGAGACCTTGGTGCGCGCCCCCCGGTGGTCGATGGTGTCCAGGTTCTCCGCGTCGACCATGACGTCGACGTGCTCCGGACCCCAGTTCGACCCCGGCGCCAGGCGGCCGGTGGCGTCCGATGCGGTGACGACGAGGAGGTTTTCCAGCCCCAGCGCCGCCGGATAGACCGGTTCGGCGTCTATGTCGCGGCCGTTGTTGCCGGCCGAAATGACGAACAGCATATGGGGCCGCAGGCCGGCGGCCTCGGCGAACGGCCGCCAGGCGCCGGGATCGTTGCTGCCCATGGGCAGGGCGACGATGAGCGCCCCGTTGGCGTCGGCGTCGGCGACGATGTCGGCCATGCGCCCCATGGCCGGGCGCGGATAGCGGTAGGGAAGGAGGCGCACATCGGGCGCCTCGCGGACCAGGATGCCCGCCACCCGGGTGCCGTGACGAAGGGGAAAGAACGGAGAGCGCCCCGTGTCGGCGTCGAACGGGCGGTCGTCCATGTCCCAGTAGTCGTAACCCAGCGCCCGGCCGGCGGGGTCGCGCGCCAGCCGCGCGGCCAGGGCCGGGATGGTGTAGTTGATGCCGCTGTCGACATGGGCCACGGTGACGCCGCCGGGATCGGCGCCGGCCGGGACGGGCGCGTTCAGGGGTTCTCTGTGCCCGGTGTCTTCCAGGTCCGGGCCGAGAAAGACCAGCTCGGCTGCGCGTCCCCGGCCGTCGTAGAGGATTCGCCGGCCGCCGGCGATCCGGCAGTCGCCGCCGGCCGTTGCCGTCATGACGGGGCGCGTTGCGCCGCCGCCCGTGGCCTGGTAGACGTCGGCGCCGGCCCGGCGCAGCCGGCCGCCGGGAAAGAAAAGGCGCATGCGAAGCTCATCGCCCGAGGGCAGGCGGAACAGGCGCCTGAGGCGCCCCGGACGGCCGCCGAGGTCGAAAACGCTCTCCTCCACCAGGGTCGCCTGGCCGAGGCGCCAGCCGGGGTCGCGGGGACGCATGTCCGCCGCGTCGCAGGCCGCGGCAAGCGCATGGCGCAGAACGCGGCGCGCGTCGACGGGCCCGTCCGGCGCCGCCCCCACAGGGCGGGGGGCGTAGCCCAGCAGCAAAAAGCTCAGGAAAAGGAGGATTCCGCCCATACGACGCGCAAGGATTGGCCGCGGGCCGGCGGATGTCAACCGCGGCCCAGGGTCTCCGGCGCACCGGTCATGAAACCGGCCCCTTGACGCCTAAGGTTTCCCGTCCCATTCCCCTGTCAACCATCGGTATCCCGTTAACCATTTCTAAACCGCATCCTTTGCAAAATCGCGCGCCCGGGACGCCGACGGGCGCCGCGCCTGGAGGCGCGCGGGTTTCCAGGGAAAAGCAACGGTTTGGGGGAGGCCGGTTGGGAAGGCTCGGTGGGGGCCGGGCGCCGCCAGGGACCGGTGGCGCGGCGCCGGAACCTTCGCACGAACGGCCCGACCCGCGCGAGATTTATGGGGGCCCTGTGTCCCGGAGGGTGCGTCGTGACAACCATTGTGTCAACGGGCTGACGGAGCGCACGTTTTGAACAAGGCGGTTCATTGGTTCCTCCCCGGCGTCGTCCTCTGTGCCGTCGTGGGTGTCGTGTTCGCGCTCCTTCCCCGCGATGGAGCAGCGGGCGCGGCAAGGGCCGCACAAACGTCTTCGCGGACGGCCACGTTCGAAATGAAAGACGAGCCGATACTGCCGATTCCCCTGAGCGTCGACCTTGACGCGGGGAAAGTTGCGCTGGGCGAGATGCTGTTCAATGATCCGCGTCTTTCCCGTGACGACACCGTCGCCTGTGTCGCCTGCCATGACTTGGCAAAGGGCGGGACCGACCAGACGGCTCGCTCTATCGGGATTGGTGGTGCCGTGGGCGACATCAACGCCCCCACGGTGTTCAACGCCGGCTTCAACTTCGTCCAATTTTGGGACGGTCGTGCCGCGACCCTGGAGGATCAAGTCGACGGGCCGGTCCAAAACCCCAAGGAAATGGGGTCCGACTGGCCCGACGTTCTGGCGAAACTGCGGCAAGACCCGGACTACGTGGCCGCCTTTGAGCGGATTTACCAGGATGGCATTCAACACGGCAACGTCAAGGATGCCATCGCCACGTTCGAGCGTTCCTTGATCACGCCCAACGCACGCTTCGATAAATTCCTGCGCGGTGACGCCGAGGCCATTACGGACGAAGAGAAGGCCGGCTACGAACTGTTCAAGTCTTTTGGCTGCGCCGCGTGTCACAACGGCGTGAACGTGGGTGGCAACATGTTCCAGAGGATCGGCGTCACAGGGGATTACTTCGCCGATCGGGGTCATCTCACAGAAGCCGATTACGGCCGTTTCAACGCCACCGCTAGGGAAAGGGACCGTTACGTCTACAAGGTGCCGGCGTTGCGCAATGTGGCGATAACGGCCCCCTATTTTCACGATGGATCGGCAAAGACCCTCGAGGCGGCGGTGGTCATCATGGTGAAATATCAGTTGGGCCGTTTTCTTTCAAAGGAAGAACTGCGGCGGATCGTCGCGTTCCTGACGACCCTCACCGGGGAATACGGGGGGGCCCCGCTATGACCGTGATGGGCGGTCGGCAGGCGGCGGTGGTCCTGGCGGGGGTGGTCATTCTGACCGCCTTGTATTTCAAGACCCAGGCGGTCGACCCCGAAAGACATAACCAGATCATCGATTACCTGCGCGAGATCAAGCACCTGGATGCGACCCTGACCCGGGACGTTCTCAAAATGAGATCGGGCGTGCTGAGCCATTCGGACACGCTGGTTTCCACCATCACGCGCATGCGGGCCATATTGAACGTTTTCCAGGAACACCCTTTGGTCATTTCCGGCGTCGGGTCGAAGATGGTCCGCCAGGGTGAAATCGCCGGGCGCGTCGACGGGTACGCGGGGTTGCTTGCGAAGCGCGCATTGATAGTCGAGGATTTTAAGTCGGATAACGCAATTCTCAGCAATTCTTTAAACTATTTCCCATACGCGGCGGCTGAATATTCGTCAAAACTCAGGGAGAAGGGCGGCAACAACGCCTTGGCGGAGGAAATCGACAAACTGCGCCTTGGCGTCATGTCTCACTACGTGAGCCGTATTTCTGGATTGAGGCATGAGTTGGAGTCTCGTATTGAAAGCCTAAAACAAATAGCCCACCGTTCTCCCGGCCAGTTGGCGTCCGGCGCTGCCTTCAACCGGACCGCTTTAGAGGTTGTCCATCTGGCGGCCCACGCGCAGATCATTCTGGAATACAGGGACCGGGTCGATTCATTGGTCCACAAGCTTTTGTCGACGCCCGTAAACGAGATTGTCGACGATTTACATAGATTGTACTCAGCATTTTATAATAACTTGTTGAAAAATGCAAATTTTTACCGTCTTTTATTATATGTTGTTTCTCTCGCGTTCCTGGCCTACATTGTCTATATTTTGCTAAAACTACGGCGGACCGCGCGTGCCCTCGAACGCACAAATGAAATGCTGGAAGAACGCGCCGAGTCCGCCCAGGAGCGGCTGGCGGCGGCGATCGATGGACTGCCGGACATGATCTCCCTTGATGACGCCGACGGCCGGCTGGTCGTGTGCAACGAAGGATACCGTAAATTGAACCAAGCCGCCGCCGAGGCTCTCAAGCCCGGCACCCGTTTCGAGGATCGCATGCGGGCCTTCATGCGCGCCGGGCTCATTCCCGAATCGGTCGGCCGCGAGGAGGATTGGCTCCGCGAGCGCATGGAACGGCACCGCAATCCAGGAGCTCCCTTTGAACTGTTGTGCCAGGACGGCCAGTGGTTGCTGATCCGCGAGCACCGGCTGGCCGACGGCGGGACCCTTACCATGCGCACGGACATCACCGAACGCAAACGGGCCGAAGAAAAGATCATAAATCTGAACGAGGAACTGGAGCAACGTGTCGAGAAACGCACCCGGGACCTGACCCAGGAAATCGCCGAGCGCAAGCGGGCGGAAGTGGCGTTGCGCGAGAGCAAGGAACGGTTCCGTATCCTGATCGACGGGTCCAGCCAGGGCATCCTGGTGCACCGGAACCTGCGCACCCTTTATGTCAACCGGAGTTTCGTCGAGATGTTCGGCTACGACGGTGCCGATGAGATCCTTGCTCTCGAGTCAAGGGAGGCCATGACCGCTCCCGAGGAACGGGCCCGCCTGCTGGGGTATCACCAGGCCCGGCTTCGCGGGGACCCGGCGCCGGTGGACTACGAATACAAGGGACTGCGCAAGGACGGCTCCAAGATCTGGCTGGAAAACCGGTCCTTCCATATCGAGTGGGGGGGCGATTCGGCCATATGCACGACCCTGTTCGACATCACCGAGCGCAAGCGGGCGGAAGAGGCGCTGGTAAAGTCCAAGCGGCAGAATGAAATGCTTCTCGAAGCCGCGGGCGAGGGGATTTACGGATTGGATCTCCAGGGACGGACAACATTCATAAACCCGGCGGCGGCCAGAATGATTGGGTGGGAGCCCGAAGATCTCATCGGTCGGCCTCAACACGATATTCTGCACCACACGAAACCCGACGGGTCTCCCTACCCGCGGGAAGAATGCCCCATATACGCGGCGTTCAAGGATGGGCAATGCCACCACGTTGCGGACGAGGTGTTCTGGAGAAAGGACGGGACGAGCTTTCCCGTCGAGTACGTGAGCACGCCCATCCGGGTGGAAGGCGAAATGCTTGGCGCGGTCGTCGTGTTCACGGACATCACCGAGCGCAGGCGGGCGGAGGACGCGCTGCGCGAGAGCGAGGAGCGGTTCCGGGCCGTCGTCGACAATTCGCCGACGAAGATTCACATCAAGGACCTGGACGGGCGCTACACCATGATCAACCGCCAATCCGAGATCCTGTTCGGGGTCACCAACGAAGAGGCCAGGGGCAAGACCTCGCGCGACATCTTCCCAAAGGAGGTGGCGGATTCCTTCACCGGGCACGATCAGGCGGTGATCGAATCGGGGCGGACCATCGAAAACGAAGAGGAGTGGGTTCAGGACGACGGCGTCCACACCTTTCTCACCGTCAAGTTTCCGATCCTCGGCGCGACCGGCGAAATCGTCGCCGTCGGCGCCATCGGCACCGACATCACCAAACGCAAACGGGCGGAGGAGGAAATCCGCCGCCTGAATACGAGCCTCGAGGGGCGCGTGGCCCAGCGTACCGCGGAACTGGAGGCCGCCAACAAGGAACTGGAGGCGTTCTCGTACTCCGTCTCCCACGACCTCAGGGCGCCCCTGCGCACCATCGACGGGTTCAGCCGCATTATTCTGGAGGAGCACGCGGAGTCGCTCGACGACGAGGGCAAGAATTATTTGGAGCGCGTCCGTGCCGGCAGCCAGAAAATGGGCCTGCTCATCGACGCCATCCTGCAACTCTCCCGCCTGGCCCGCGGTGAGCTGAAGCGCAAAAAGCTGGATCTTTCGAAGATCGTCCGTTCCATCGTGGCCGAGATGAAGGAGTCGCAACCCGACCGGGACATGACGTTCAAGGTCGCCCGGGGCGTGACCGCCGCCGGGGACGAGCAGTTGATCAAGGTGGCCCTGCAAAATCTGCTCGGCAATGCCGTCAAATACACCGGCAAGACGGAACAGGCACGGATCGAGTTCGGCGTCACCAACGGCGATGGCAGGGATGTGTACTTCGTGCGCGACAACGGGGCGGGCTTCGACATGAGCTATGCCGACAAGCTGTTCGCGCCCTTCCAACGGGCCCACGCGCCGGCGGAATTCGAAGGAACGGGGATTGGGCTCGCCACCGTGCAGCGGATCATCAACCGCCACAGCGGAACGGTCTGGGCGGAAGCCGAGGTGGACAAAGGCGCGACGTTCTTTTTCACGCTTTCACAGGAGGGGTAAGGAACCATGAACCAGACAACCATTCTCCTCATCGAAGACAACCCGGACGACGTGGAGCTTACGCTCCACGCCTTCCAAAAGAACCACATGGCCAACGACGTCGTGGTGGCCAGCGACGGGGCGGAGGGCCTGGACTACCTGTTCGGAACGGGCAAATACGCGGGCCGCGACACCGACGATCCTCCCGCCCTGATCCTGCTCGACTTGCAGCTTCCCAAGATCGGGGGGCTGGAGGTCCTGCGCAAGGTCCGCGAGGACGAGCGGACGAAGCGGATCCCGGTGGTCATCCTGACGACCTCGGACGAAGAGGAGGACATCGCCAACGGCTACAACGGCGGGGCCAACAGCGAACTGCGCAAACACGTCGA
>JACZWD010000133.1 GCA_022572335.1 Pseudomonadota bacterium | reverse complement strand
GCTGTTTTTTCACCGTCGAGACCCGGGCCGAACCGGCCACTTAGTACCCTCTATCATAATAGGATGACACGTGTGACGGCCATGGGTGGCCATTCGGCTAGGAGCGCGGTTCGACCTGATGGGGGCCCATCACGAGAGCCGCGCGACGACGTCCGATGGCCGCCCATGGCCGCCCGAAGGGTCGCTTTTCGCGTCTTTTGGGGGCGTCAGCGCCGCTTGACGATGTCGCGCATCGCCGGCGCGACGCTTCCTGCCCAAAAGACGCGAAAAGACGATCACACGTACCCATCCTATTGTGATAGAGGGTACTAGCAGGATTCCGGGGCCGGCGAAGAGCAAAATCCACCGCCGGACGGCACCCGGGGAAGCGCACCACCCCATCACAATGTATTGAGAGAAGGGACAAATTCCCTTTCCCTTTGGCCAAAAGATCCCTATTTTCAGGTGGCGCGTGGCGGGCATCGGGGCGTCCGCGTTTCCCGGAAATGGACGGAGATCGACCCTTGGCAAAGAGATCGGACAAAACCCTGCGGGTCTTGCTGGCAAAGCCCCGCGGTTTCTGCGCCGGCGTCGAGCGCGCCATCGAAATCGTCGAGCGCGCCCTGGACATTTACGGCCCGCCGGTCTATGTGCGCCACGAAATCGTTCACAACCAAAGGGTCGTGGAGACCCTGCGCGCCAAGGGGGCGGTGTTCGTCGAGGAAGTGGAGGACATCCCCGACGGCGGCGTCACCGTGTTCAGCGCCCACGGCGTGTCCGAGGCGGTGGAGAATTCGGCCAAGGTGCGCAACCTGCCGGTGATCGACGCCACCTGTCCCCTGGTTTCCAAGGTCCACAAGGAAGGCCAGAACCACGCCCGAAAGAACCGCGAAGTGATCCTCATCGGCCATGAGGGGCACCCGGAGGTGGAGGGAACCCAGGGCCGCATTCCGGGCGGCGTTCATATTGTGACCAGCCCGGAAGACGTACCCAAATTGACGGTCCGCGATCCCGCACGGCTCGCCTACATCACCCAGACCACGCTCAGCGTCGATGACACGCGCGACGTGATCGACGCCCTGAAAGAGCGTTTCCCGGACATCGTCGGCCCCGACGTCAAGGACATCTGCTACGCCACCCAGAACCGCCAGCAATCGGCCCGCGCCCTGGCCGCCCATGTGGACCTGCTGCTCGTGGTTGGTGCGCAAAACAGTTCGAATTCCAACCGTCTGCGCGATTTCGGCGCGGCGATGGGCGTCCCCAGCTACCTCATCGACGACGCCGATTCCTTGAATCCCGCCTGGCTCGACGGCGTCGCCACCGTGGGCATCACCGCCGGCGCGTCGGCGCCGGAGGAACTGGTCCAGGAGTTGGTAAAGCGGCTGGGGGACTTCGGTGAGGTTTCGGTGGAAGAACTGTCCGGGGTGGAAGAAAGCGTCATATTCAAGCTGCCCCGCGCACTGGCCGAGGCAGCCCGCGCGGCCGAATAGGCAATGCTCAAGGAGTTCCGGTAAAGTGGCTGTCCCCCTCATCCAGCAAATTCGTGTCGGCGCCTACGTCGTCAAGCAGCGCCTGAAGGGCGTCGACAAATACCCCCTGGTGCTGATGCTGGAACCCCTGTTCCGGTGCAATCTGGCGTGCCCGGGCTGCGGCAAGATCGACTATCCGGATCCCATCCTGAACAAGCGCCTGAGCGTCCGCGAATGCCTCGACGCGGTGGACGAGTGCGGCGCGCCGGTGGTCTCCATCCCCGGCGGCGAGCCCTTGCTGCACAAGGACATCGACCAGATCGTCAAAGGCATCGTGGCGCGCAAGAAATTCGTCTACCTGTGCACCAACGCGCTGCTCATGGAGAAGAAGCTCCATTTGTTCAGCCCCACCCCCTATCTCACGTTCTCGGTACACCTGGACGGGCTGGAGAAACACCACGACCGGGCGGTCGCCCAGGAGGGGGTCTTCAAGCGCGCCGTCGCCGCCATCAAGTCAGCCTCCGCAAAGGGCTTCCGGGTCAACGTCAACTGCACGCTGTTCGACCAGATGACGGCCCCGGAAGCGGCCGAATTCTTCGATTTCGTCACCAATGACCTGGGCGTCGAGGGGATCACCGTCTCGCCCGGCTACGCCTACGAGCGCGCGCCGGACCAGGACCACTTCCTGAACCGCCGCAAGACCAAGCAGCTCTTCCGCGATATCTTCAAGCTCGGGCGCGGCAGGAAGTGGCGTTTCTCCCAGTCGACGCTGTTCATGGACTTTCTCGCCGGCAACCAGGAATACCGGTGTACCCCCTGGGGCAACCCGACGCGCAACGTCTTCGGCTGGCAACGCCCGTGCTACCTGCTGAACGAGGGCTACGTGGCCTCGTTTGCGGAACTCATGGAAGAGACCGAGTGGGACATCTACGGCACCGGCAACTACGAGAAGTGCGCCGACTGTATGGTCCACTGCGGATACGAGGCGACCGCCGTCGCCGACACCGTGGCCCACCCGCTGAAGGCCCTGAAGGTCGCATTGCGCGGCTTCGAGACCGACGCACCCATGGCCCCGGAAATCCCCCTGGACAACCAGCGGCCGGCCGAGTTCGTCTTCGAGGACGTGGTGAAAGGCTTAAGCGAGGCCGAACCCGGCGCCGGCGCGCGAAGCGACGCGGCGTAAGGCGGCCAGGGCCCTTCCGTTTTCCCGCGCCAGACCGATCAAGGCCCACACGGTCCACGGGCGCACCAGCAGCGGCCGGATAATCGCCATCGGGTCGATGCCGCCGTCCTCGAGGACGGCCTTCATCACCCACGGAGGGATGGCCCGCGCCGCCGGATCGGCGACCGCCCGCAATGCCAGGAAGGGAACGTCCGCCTGGGCGGCAACCTCGGCGACGCCCAGGCTTTCCATGTCCACGGCCGCCGCGCCCGTGGTTTCCCGAAGGCGGCGCTTCGCCGCCGGGGTGCTCACCGCGTGCCCGCTTCCGGCAAGGGTCGCCACCGCCATGTCCGCCTCGCCCGAAAGGGCGGCGCGGAGCCGGTCCCGCCATGCGGCGTCGGTGGCGAACCGCCCGCCGTCGGGGGCGACGACCGCCTCGGCCAGGACCAGCGCGCCGGGGCCCAAACCGGGGTCCAGGCCCCCGGCCGTACCGAAACTCAACAGCCCGGTGCAGCCCCGGGAAAGAAGGGCGCGCGCCACCCGGCGGGCGCCCTCGGGGCTGGCGCCGGCGCTCTCGACAAGGGGCCGGCGGTCAACGGGAATTTCGGACAGGCAATCGGCTTCGCTGGCCAAGCCGGTAATGACGCCAAGCCGGTTCAATCACATGCCAAACGCGGGCCGCTCGGCGTTGGCCGCGATCAAGTTGCGGTACCGGGCCAGCGTCCACAGGGGGAAATACGCGCTGTAGCCGTGATAGCGAAGATAGAAGATCCGCGGGAAGCCCACCGCGTTGAAATATTCTTCCTTCCACTTGCCGTTGTCGCGCGGTGCGTCGAGCAGGTATTCGATCCCGCGCCGGACGCTGTCGCTGTCCACCTCGCCGGCCGCCATCAGCCCCAGGAGCGCCCATGACGTCTGCGAGGGCGTGCTCGTCTTCACCGCGTCCATGCGCCGTGCCTTGGCGGCCACCGATACGTACCATCTGCGGTGGTCCAGGTAGGTGGAGCAGTCCTCCCCCCAGCCGCCGTCGGGGCGCTGACAGTATTTCAGCCATGCCGCCGCCTTGCGGATGTAGGGCGCCTGCATGTCCGCGCCCGCCGCGTTGAGGGCGCTCAACACGGACCATGTGCCGTAGACGTAGTTGTTGCCCCAGCGGCCGAACCAGGATCCGTCTTCTTCCTGCTCGCGCCTGAGGTATGCGAGTCCCCGCGCCACCGCCGGATGGGTATCGTCGTACCCGACCTGGGCAAGCAGGGATATACAGCGCGCGGTGACGTCAGCCGTGGGCGGGTCGAGCAGCGCGCCATGATCGGCAAAGGGAATGCTTTGCAGGAAGTAGTGATTGTTGTCCGCGTCGAAAGCGCCCCAGCCGCCATTTCGGCTTTGCATGCCGAGGATCCACTCGACGCCGCGCTCGATGGCCTCGCCATAGGCGTCTTCGTCCGCCCGGTGCAGGGCCATGGCCACGACCGCGGTGTCGTCCACATCGGGATAGAAATCGTTCCAGTATTGGAAGGCCCATCCCCCGGGGCGTACGTGGCCGCGGTTGGTCGCCCAGTCGCCCTTGACGTCGAGGATCTGCCGCCCGACCAGCCATCGGCTCGCCCGCCGCATGATCGGGTGGTCGCCTTCCATACCGGCTTCCATCAGGGCATACAGGGCGAGGCCGGTGTCCCACACGGGCGACAGGCAGGGCTGGCAGTAGCCCATGCCGTCCCTGAACACCAGCAGCTTGTCCACGGCACTGCGGGCGGTCACCACATCCGGGTGGTCGCCGGGATATCCCAGCGCGTCGAAGACCATCAGGGCGTTGGCCATGGCCGGAAAAATGCCGCCCAGCCCGTCCTCGCCGTTGAGCCGCTCCTTGACGAAGACCATGGCCCGGTCGATGGCTTTTCGCTCCAGAACCTTAAGAAACAGGGGCTCGATCACGCGGGCGACACGGTCAAGGAGAAGCAGCACCGTGCCAAGGAACTGGTCGGTGGGGTTTCTCAGGTATTTGCTTTCCTCGTCCGCCGGCGTGCAGAACAGCTCCTCGATCCCGACGCCGCGTGGATTGCGCGCCCGTGGCTTCAAGGCCGCCAGGATCAGAAGCGGCACCATCACCGTGCGTGACCAGTACGAGACCTTGTCGATGTGGAAGGGCGCCCACTTGGGCAGGAGCAACGCCTCGACCCGCATCACCGGCACGGCGCGCCACGGCACCTGTCCGAACAAGGCCAGGGTGAAACGGGTGAACACGTTGCAGCGGGCCGCCCCGCCGTGTTCGCGGATGGCCTTGCGCGCCCACGCCATGTGGGGCGCCTCTATGTCCTCTCCCGTCAGCTTGAGGGCGTAGTATGCCTTGACCGAGGCGCTCATGTTGAAGTCGCCGTCGTGATAGAGCGGCCAGCCGCCGTGTTCCCCCTGGATGGCGCGGATGTAGTTGGCCAGCTTGGCCTCGACGGCGTCGTCGATCCGCCCCAGAAAATGGTTGAGC
This sequence comes from Pseudomonadota bacterium, assembly GCA_022572335.1. GTDB lineage: Bacteria > Pseudomonadota > Alphaproteobacteria > Rhodospirillales > 2-02-FULL-58-16 > JACZQZ01. The sequence continues at coordinate 2,420 of JACZWD010000133.1, read as the reverse complement.
AGAATGTATTCGGACGGGATGGTGACGTCGGCTTCCAGTTCGTACGCCCAATGACCGTCGTCGGCCTGCTGGTCGGTGATGCCGACCGAGGCCCGCTCTATCGCCGCGTCGAGCCGATCTTCCTCCGGCCGCGTCTCGTACAGCGGAGTCGCCAGTGTCTCCAACATGCCTGTCTAGCGCCCCCCCAGGGCCGGCGTCGCGCGAGGGTCGATGCGGCCCTCGCAGGGTATTTTACGGCATCTCTAATCCGAGGGGGTTTTTTTGTCAGAATTCCAGCGTTTGTCAAGCGAATGATAGGGTCGCCAGGACCGCGTCGGCGGCCGCCCGCCCCGATCGCACGGCCCCTTCGATGGTCGCCGGCAGGCCGGTATCGGTCCAGTCCCCGGCAAGGTAAAGGTTTCTCCACGCCGTCCGCGTGCCCGGCCGGCGGGCCACCTCCTCGGGCGTCTGGGCGAAGGTGGCGCGCTTTTCCTTGACGATCCTGTGAGGCGGCAGCGGCGCGTCCCCGAGCCCCAGGGCGCGGGTGACATCGGCCCAAAATCGCCCGGCGATGGCGGCGGACGGTTGGTCGGCCAGGGCGTCGGCGGCGCTGACCGTGACCGATGCGATATCGCCGCGCACGAAGAGCCACTGGCAGGTGCCGCCCACCAAGCCAAGGAAACCCAGGTCTTCGCGCCTGGTCGCGAGGCGAAAGTGCCCGTTGACGATGGCGCGGCTGGTCGCGGGCGCGACGATCCCGGGCACGAGGGCGGCGGCGCCCGCCGGCGGGACGGCCAGCACCACGCAGTCCCCCGGCGCGACGGCCACGGGGTCCCCGCCGAAATCCAGCCCCGCCACCCGGTCCGATTCGAACCGCAAGGACCGTAGCCGGTGGTTGAACCGGGACGGACACGCGTTGCGGTCGAGGAAGGCAAGCGCCGGATCGATGAAACTGTCGCTCAGGCCCCTGCGGGCGACCAGTGGGCGGCAGGCGGCCTCGCCGCGCCCGAACGTCTGGGCAATCATGGGCCACATCAGGCTGGCCGCGCCGTCGGCGGCGCTGGTGTTGAGGACGGCGACCGTAAGGGGTTCCCAGAACCGCCTGAAAAGGGCCTCGTCCGTGCCCAGACACGCGGCGACCGTGGTTTCGCGCCCCGCCCAGGCCAGGCGCAGCCCGCGCAGGTAATCCCAAGCCCGGGTATCCGGGACCCGCCGCCCGGCGGAAAATATCCACCACGGGAATGGCCCGGCGTTGGGCCGGACCACCCAGCGCAGGCCGCTTTGCAGGTCGAGAAAAGGGTACTCGGCGGGCACCGGGCCGATCAGGCTGTCGGCGCTGCCGATGTCTTCAAGGTAGCCGCGGACGGCGCGGTTGCCGCTCATCAGAAGATGGTTGCCGTTGTCGATCAGCCGGTCCAGGGTCGCGTCGTGAAAGGACCGGCAGCGGCCGCCGGCCTGCCCCGCGGCTTCGTGGACCGCGACGCGGCGCCCCGCCCGTGCCAGCCTGACGGCACAGGAAAGGCCGGCAACACCGGCCCCGACGACGTGAACGGTGGCGGTCATTCAGACCATCCCGTGGCGGAACGCGATCCAAAGTTTCTCCGCCCTGGACAGCTTCACCGGCTCGCCCAACCGCCGCCAGCCCCGCCGCACCAACAGCCGAAAGACTTTCCGGTAGACCTCCATCATGACGATGGCGGGCCGCATCTTGTGGCGGTCGCAGGCGGCCAGGGCCGAGGCCGCGTCTTCGAACCGGCGCTCTGCCATTTCGGCCAACTCCGCACACACGTCGGGCAGGGCGGGATGGGTCAAAATGGCGGCCGCATCCGTGCTCGGGACGCCGTGGGCGCGCAGCAACTCGCCGGGCAGGTACAGGCGGTCGCGCTGGGCATCCTCGTGCAGGTCGCGCAGGATATTGGTCAACTGCAGGGCCCGGCCCAAGGTGTGGGCGACCCGGTCCCCATGGGCCCCGTCGACGCCGAATACCCGGACGGACAACCGGCCCACGGCACACGCCACCCGGTCGCAGTACAGGTCCAACTCGTCCATGTCGGCGATGCGCACGCTCGGCGCGGCGTCCATCTCCATGCCGTCGATCACCGACAGGAAGTCCTGCTTTCTCAGGCCGAAACGCGCCACCGCCCCGGCCACGGCGTGGGATATGGCAAATCGCGGCCGGCCGGCGTAGATGCGCTCTACCTCGTCGCGCCATTGATCGAGACGGGTCCGCTTGTCCGCCTCCGCGCCGGGATCGTCGGCGATGTCGTCCACCTCGCGGCAGAAGGCATACACCGCGTACATGGCGTTCCGTTTCGCCGCGGGCAGGGTGCGCATGGCCCAGAAAAACGAGGTTCCCGACCGTCTGACCAGGGATCTGACGTGGTCCGTGACCTCGGAGGAGGAGTTGCGCTCGCTCACCGTCATGCTCCCTATGACGTTGA
>JACZWD010000132.1 GCA_022572335.1 Pseudomonadota bacterium | reverse complement strand
GTTTTTCGCAAGATCAAGACCGATCGTGATAACTTCGTTCATGGACGGCTCCTAATTCCTCGTGGTTTATGATAACCACCATTTTGGCACATCGATGCCGTCGGATAGGGGCCGTCCACCTCATTATATGCGGACACAGTGAACCTGGCTTCGGCATGTCCGAATACAGGCATAAAGCGGATACCGAAGTCTGTGCGGATTGGCGTCACAATCCACCCGCACCAAGGCTATTCCCGTGCCGGCCCACCAACAGGCGAAGCCAACATCGCCACCCTCCTGCGGACCGCATAAGGCTCGGGAGTAGAGGTTTTGAATTTTTCCGGGTCCTCCCCGAGATGGAGTCCCGCAATTAGGGGTGCACGGGAGCCATGGCGGGGTCCCCATCCGCACCGGAGGGGCCCCAATCGGCCTTGGGGGGACACCCCCCCCCTGGCCCGAGCGTGCCAAGCGCTTGTCGATGCTGCCCCGGCCGCAGCCCAGTTTGCGCATGCCTGGGACGCCGATCCCGGCGGGACGCCGCGCTTGCTGGGCGGGCGTGCCCCGCGCCATTGCAGGCCACGCTTATGACATGATCTTTTGCCCGCGCCGGAGCCATGGGCCATGTAGACCACGTAACCGAAGGGCTTCCAAGGAAGCTCGATACCACGCCGGCCCACGTCGCGATCCCGGTGCGCACACGATGCACACAGGATGAGAACAGGCAGCGAATCCGCACGCTGTTGAGCGCCGCTTATTGGGGAAAAGTTGGGGAAGCCAAGGCGCCGAGATTCTAAGTCATTGAAAGATTGGCGTCCCCAGGGGGACTCGAACCCCCGTTTTCGGCGTGAGAGGCCGATGTCCTGGGCCACTAGACGATGGGGACCCGGCGAAGCCCCTTCCTTTACAGGGATTCGCCGTTGCCGATCAAGTGCCTTGCCGGGCCGCCGCCTCGGCGTGGCGGCGGGCGGCGGCGGCGAAGGCGTCGACGTCTTCGGCGCGGGTGTTGAACGCGGCGACCAGTCTCACGAGGGTCGCGCCTTCCCTCTGCCAGCGGTAGAACTGGAATCCGTCGTCGAGCAGGCCGGCGATCACCGGCTCGGGCAGGGAGACGAAGACCTCGTTGGCCTCGACCGGATGGTACAGCGCCGCCCCCGGCACGCCGTCCAGGCCGTCGGCCAGGCGCGCTGCCATGGCGTTGGCGTGGGCGGCGTTCTTCAGCCACAGCCCGCCGGCGAAATAGGCCTCGAACTGGACGGCGAGGAAGCGTCCCTTGGACAGCAGGTGGCCGCCCCGCTTGCGCCGGTAGGCAAACGTTTCGGCCAGGGCGCGGTCGAACAGGACCACCGCCTCGGCGGCGAAGGCGCCGTTCTTGGTCGCCCCCAGGCAGAGGGCGTCGACGCCGGCCCGCCACGTGGCGTCGGCCGGCGAACATCCGAGCGCGACCAGGGCGTTGGCGAAGCGCGCCCCGTCCATGTGCACCTTCAGGCCGTGGTCATGGGCGACGTCGGCGATGGCGCGCACCGCGTCGACGGCGTAGACGGTGCCGGCCTCGGTGGACTGGGACAGGCTGACCGCGGCGGGCTGGACGTGATGCACCCCGGGGTCGTGGGCGGCCAGGGCGGCCAGCAGATCACCGGCGGCGATCCTGCCGTCGTCGCCGGGCAACGGGACCAGCTTGGCGCCGCCGCTGTAGAACTCGGGCGCGCCGCACTCGTTGCACTGGATATGGGACCGGGCGTGGCAGTAGACGGCGCCGAAGGGCGGCGTCATGACCGAGAGACTGAGCGCGTTGGCGGCCGTGCCCGTGGCCACCAGGAAGACGTCGGCCTCGGTCTCGAAGACCTCGGCGATCCTGGCCTCGACCCGGCGGGTGAAATCGTCGTTGCCGTAGGGCATGGCGGCGCCGTCGTTGGCGGCGGCGAGGGCCGCCAGGATCTCCGGCGCGGCGCCGGTGGTGTTGTCGCTGCAGAAGTTCATGGAGGATCCTTCCCGCCTTTTGGGGCGCCGAGGATAGGGCCGTCAGCCGGTAACCCGCAACGGGATTTCCCGGAACCGGCCGCGGCCGGCGTCGAAGAGATGGGCCGTCATGTCGCCGGCGCGGCCTCCGTCGACGGCGACGATGACCCAGACGTGGTCGGGATAGAAGACCGACCGGCGGTCGCGCTCGGACGGCGCCGCCCCGTGGTCGGGGTGGGAATGGTAGTGGCCGACGATGGATTCGGGTCCGTTTCGGAGTTCGCGCATGAGATTGAAGTGCACCTTGTCGTCCACCGCGAAGTTTTTGCGATGGTTCTTCTTGGCCACGTTGGGACTGGCCGCGACACGGGTGACGAGGCGGTCTCCCGAGGCTTCGGCGCGGCCGACCAAAAGGCCGCAGCACTCGTCCGGGTAGGCGGCCTCGGCGGCGTCGGCGATGTGCCCGGCCACGGCGCGGGGCAGAAAGATCACGGGCCCACCGTGATGGTGCCGAGCACCGCCCCGGTGGCGACGTCGACGACGACGACGCGCTCGCACCGCCCGGTGGGGCCGATGCGCAGGTAGAGCCGGTCGCCCTCGGGGATGACCCGGGCAAGGATGCAGCCCTCGGGCAGGGGAACGGCGATGGTGCCGAAGGCCCCGGGCGCGGCGGGAACCGGGGGCACGGCGGCAACCGGGGGCGCGTCCCCGGTCTCGGCGGGGAAAAAGGTAAACTCGGGATCGGCGATCTTCTGGTACAGGCCGTAGGCGAACAGCGCCATCCCGGCGGCGATCAGGAGTCCCAACCCGATAACGAGGCCCTTGAGTACGTGCATGGTTTCGTTTCAGTCTCTGGCGATGGAGGATCCGGTCCCCGCAACCTCATATACCGTTCCGGTCCCCGAGCACAAGGCCGGGACGCGGCTGGACAAGCTGCTGGCGGACGCCGTGCCGGCGCTCTCGCGCACGCGGCTCAAGGCGCTGATCCTGGCCGGCCTGGTGGTGCGCGCCACGGACGGTGCGGGGCCGGTGCGCGACCCCGCCCACCGGGTCCGGGCGGGCGAGAGTTTCGCCCTCACCGTGCCCGCGCCGCGGCCCGCCACGCCCCGGCCCCAGGCCCTGGCCCTGGACGTGGTTTACGAGGACGACGACGTGATCGTCATCGACAAACCGGCGGGCCTGGTGGTCCACCCGGCGCCGGGCCATCCCGACGGCACCCTGGTCAACGCCCTGCTCGCCCATTGCGGCGACAGCCTGTCGGGCATCGGAGGGGTCACCCGGCCCGGCATCGTGCACCGCCTGGACAAGGATACCAGCGGCCTCATGGTGTCGGCCAAGAACGACGCCGCCCACCGTCATCTGGCCGCCCAGATCGGCGAACACAGCGTCGCGCGCGTCTACCAGGCCGTGGTGTGGGGGGTGCCCGCCCCGCGGCTGGGCGAGATCGCCGGCAACATCGGGCGCAGCGCCCGGAACCGCAAGAAGATGGCGGTGGTGGCGCGCGGCGGCAAGCCGGCCCTGACCCGCTATCGCGTGCTCAGGGTCGTCGGAACCCGGGCCAGCCTGGTCCAGTGCCGGCTGACCACCGGACGCACCCATCAGATTCGCGTCCATATGGCCGGCCTGGGCCATTCCATCGTCGGCGACCCGCTGTATGGCCGTGACGCAAGGAGGCGTCTCAGGGACGCCCCGGAGGCGGCGCGGCGGGCCGTGGCGGCCTTCGACCGCCAGGCGCTGCACGCCTGCCTGCTCGGGTTCCGCCATCCGGGGAGCGGAAAGTGGCTCCGGTTCAGGAGTGAAATACCGCCTGATATCAATGAGCTCGTAGGTTTATTAGAGGCGCTTTAGTTTTTTTTCTATACATGACCAATTTGGTAAGGTATCATGGGCGTCCTTAACCCGGGCCCGACGTCATCGCTGGCGCAACACGATGCTGGCGGGCCTTGGGTGCTTGGCACCGAGGAGAAGAGCACGGCATGGCGTCCCTTTCGCTCGATATCGAGATTTCGCCCGAGGGGAACCTGTCCCGGTACCTGCAAAGGATCCGCGCGTTCCCCATGCTGCGCGCCGACGAGGAGTCCCGATTGGCCCGGCGTTGGAGCGAGCACAAAGACACCGAGGCGGCCGACAAGCTGGTCAACAGCCACCTGCGCCTGGTGGCCAAGATCGCCATGGGCTACCGGGGATACGGCCTGCCGCTGGGGGAGCTCATTTCGGAAGGCAACGTGGGCATGATGCAGGCGATCCGGCGCTTCGATCCGGACCGCGGTTTCCGCCTGGCCACCTACGCCATGTGGTGGATCCGCGCCGCCATCCAGGAATATATCCTGCACTCGTGGTCGCTGGTGAAGATGGGGACGACGGCGGCGCAGAAGAAGTTGTTTTTCAACCTGCGCAAGCTCAAGGGCCAGATGCAGGCCCTCGAGGAGGGCGACCTGCTGCCCGAGCACGTGACCCGGATCGCCGACCGCCTCGGCGTCTCCGAAACCGACGTCATCACCATGAACCGCCGCCTGGCCTACCCCTGGCATTCCCTGAACGCGCCCATGCGCGGGGACGGCGAGGGCGAGTGGCAGGACTGGCTCGTCGACGAGACCCAGGACCAGGAGACGGACCTGGCCGAGAGCCAGGAGTTGGGCGGCCGGCGCAAGCTGTTGGGCCGCGCCATGAAGGTGCTGTCCGAGCGCGAACGCCACATCCTGGTCGAACGGCGGCTGAAAGACACCCCGGCGACGCTCCAGGACCTCAGCCGGCACTATGGCATCTCGCGCGAGAGGGTGCGCCAGATCGAGGTGCGGGCTTTCCAGAAGCTCCAGAAATCCGTGAAAAACGCGCTCATAGAGCAGCGCATCGCAAGCTGACCTCCGGCGCGCGGAACGGCGGCGGACCACGGGGACCCCTGGGATAGCGGGCTGTTCCGTCAATCGGCGAAGGGGTCGTGCACGAGGATCGTGTCCTCGCGCTCGGGGCTGGTCGACAGCATCGCCACCGGCGCCCCGATGATCTCCTCGATGCGGCGGATGTACTTCACCGCGGTGGCCGGAAGATCGGCCCAGGACCGGGCGCCGCGGGTGGTTTCGGACCACCCCTCCATGACCTCGTAGACGGGTTCCACCTTCGCCTGCTGGACGCTGCTGGCGGGCAGGTGGTCGAAGGACTCGCCGTCGATGCGGTAGCCGGTGCACACCTTCAGTTCGTCCATGCCGTCAAGCACGTCCGCCTTGGTCAGGGCGATGCCGTCGATGCCGTTGACCTTCACCGCCTGGCGCACCAGCACGGCGTCGAACCAGCCGCAGCGGCGCGCCCGGCCGGTGACCGTGCCGAACTCGCGGCCGCGCTCGCCCAGTCCCTTCCCCACGTCGTCGTGCAGCTCGGTGGGAAACGGGCCGCCGCCGACCCGGGTGGTGTAGGCCTTGACAATGCCGAGCACGTAATCCACGGCGCCCGGCCCCTGGCCCGACCCCACCGCCGCCATGCCCGCCACCGAGTTGGACGAGGTGACGAAGGGATAGGTGCCGTGGTCGATGTCGAGCATGGTTCCCTGGGCGCCCTCGAAGAGGATGCGCTTGCCGGCGCGCCGGGCCTCGTCCAACTGTTTCCAGATGGCGCCGGCGAAGGGCAGGATCCTGGGCGTGATCTCCTCCAGGGCCTGGATCAATCCGTCGCGGTCGACCTCGGGCAGGCCGAGACCGCGCAGCAGCGCGTTGTGGTGCAACAGAAGCCTGTCCACCTTTTCCGCCAGCACCTGGGGCTCGGCCAGGTCGCCTACGCGAATGGCCCGGCGCGCCACCTTGTCCTCGTAGGCCGGGCCGATGCCGCGCCCGGTGGTGCCGATCCTGGCCTTGCCCAGCGCCGCTTCCCGCGCCTGGTCCAGGGCCCGGTGCAGGGGCAGGATAAGCGGCGCGTTTTCGGCGATGCTCAGGTTCTCGGGGCTTATGGCGATGCCCTGGGCGCGCATCCCCTCGATTTCGTCGGCCAGGGCCCAGGGATCGACGACGACGCCGTTGCCGATGATGGAGACCTTGCCCTCGCGCACGACGCCCGAGGGCAGCAGGTTGAGCTTGTAGGTGACCCCGTCGATGACCAGGGTGTGTCCGGCGTTGTGGCCGCCCTGGAAGCGCACCACCACGTCGGCCCGCTCCGACAGCCAGTCGACGATCTTTCCCTTGCCTTCGTCACCCCATTGGGTGCCGATGACCACCACGTTGGCCATTGCGCTTCACCCCCCGCGTTTTTGTTCCAGGGCCCGCAGTTTTCCGTCCTCCAGCATATGACCGCAGCCCATGCGTTCGGCTTCCGCCGCCGCATCGGCGGCCGCCTCCATGGCCTCGACGGTGACCCAGCCTTCTTCGCGCAGCTTGCGGCCGTCGTCGGCAGGCGTGCCCACGGGCAGCAACACGCGGCGCGGCGGCGCCGGCCTGGGCAGGGCGCGCAGCACCGTGTCCATGAACAGCGTAAGCCCGGTGGCGGGTTCGCCCGCGCCGTCACCGCCATCGGCAAGATAGCGCCCGCCGCCGCCCAGTTCGCCCCGCAGGTTCGGCGCGAACACGGTAAAGGTGACGCCCGTATGATACTCGAAGCCGCGGTTTTCCACCGGATCGACGGTCAGGTTCAGGTCCGGCGCCCCCGCCCGCACGCACTCGACCACCGCGGCCAGGGTGGCCCGTTCCCGGGTCGCCGGTTCGGGCAGCGGCAGGCGGTTCAGGACCTCCAGCGTGTCCTCGGCCGGTCCGGCGGCGGCGAGCATGGCCGACAGGGTCTTCCCGGCGTCGGCGCCCAGCCGGTCCCCCATGGTGGCCACTTCGGCGGCGTCCTTGCGGTCCAGCGCCGCGCGCAGGCGCGCCGCCGATTCGGTGTCCAGGCCGAGGGCGGCGCAGACGGCGGGAACGAAGGTGGGCAGGCCGAGGTCCACCGTGATCTCGCCGACGCCCAGCCCGTTCAGCGCCTCGACGGCGATCAGGATGACCTCGGCGTCGGCGTTGGGAGCCGACGCGCCGATGAGCTCGGCGCCGACCTGGCCGAACTGGCGCTCGGGCCTGAGCTGCGAGCCCCGCACCCTGAGGACCTGGCCGGCGTAGCCGAGGCGCAAGGGCCGCGGCCTTTTCTTGAGCCGCGTGGCCGCGATGCGCGCCACCTGCAGGGTCATGTCCGGGCGCAGCCCCATCATGCGCTGGGAGACCGGGTCCATGAGGCGGAAGGTCTGATCGGCCATGGCGGCGCCGCTGCCGGCGAGCAGGCTTTGCTCGAACTCGATCAGGGGCGGTTTCACGCGCTCATAGCCGTGGCCGGCGAACGACGCCATGAGGCCCTCCACCACATCCGCCTCGAAGGCGGCGTCGGGGGGCAGCACGTCGCACATTCCGGCGGGCAGCAGGGCCTTGTCGGCGAGATCGCTCATGGGCAGAAATTCATCCATGGTGGCATGCGGGACCGCTCCCCCGCGCGGAAACGGGCTGTGTTGCCGCTTGGGATGCCGGGCGCGGAGCTAATACCAAGGGGCGCTGATCATGACCCGACGAGCCGGCTTACCAAGGTTTTCGGCCCTAAGCGTGCGCGACGCCGTCCGAAAGCCTTG
>JACZWD010000131.1 GCA_022572335.1 Pseudomonadota bacterium | reverse complement strand
TTTCGGCTAGGAGCGTGCGCTGTGGCGATGCGGGGCATCGCGAAGCGTGCGCGACGCCGTCCGAAAGCCTTGGTAAGCCGCCGTTCCGGTCGCGTATGCGGCCCGTCGGAGGGCGTCGGAAAGTTTTGACGATGCGCCGCATCGCCTGCAACTTTCCTCCTACCCGACGAGCCGCCTACGCGATCTCTATGAGTCATGATCAGCGACCCTTGGTATTAAGCGGTCAGGCGCCGCCCAAGGCCTGCAAATACCAAAACACCAGCGCGATCACGCCGAACAGGATTCCGCCGATGCTGAAAACGAGGATGAGGATGTAATTCAGGAACGCGGGATCGCCCCGCTTCCTCCGCGCCGCGGGGGCGGCCGCCGAATCCGTCTTCGATTTCTCCTCGTCCTCCTCGCGCGATTTGCGCCGCGACTTTCCCTCGCCCCTTTGCCGGCTGAAGACGATCCTCGCCGTCGTATTGTCGGTATCGGCGTCATATGTCTCTTCGATGACCTTGACGCCCGTTTGATGCCGGCCAGCGAGCAGTCGGCGGGCTTCCTGCAAGGCCACATCCTTGGTGTCGTAGATCGATTCGATAACCCAGTTTCCGCCCCTGAAGGACAGTAATTCGTACGAAACGGAATGGCTCATGTCATTGCCCTCGGCGCGGCACCGTTCCGACAAGGGGTGTGGAAAAACAGCGCCGGTTGGTATGCAAAACGTCGGGGCTCCGATTTCAATCTCAGGTTCAGGGGGCGTTTCTACACCGCCTTGTTCCGGATGGCCCCGTCGGTATCCGCAGAGTCAGCGAAACGGTCGGCCAACCCTGTACGAAACATCAAGTGCCTGACGTCATTCATGGTCTACTTTTTTCGGCGCGATCTGCCAATTATGCTCTTGCACCAAAAACACCTACGGACGGATAACTTTATCTTTGAGTGGGTTTTTGTATATTCGTTCTCCTCTTGATTTAGATTGGAATCGGGTCGGGGACGTCCGCCGCGGCGCGACCCATTCCGTCCATCTTCCTGTTAAGCCTTTCGGGGACATACGAATGCCCCCCGGGGGAACGGGGTCCGGGCGCACCATATGGAGTCCATAGGGGACCATGCCGCGGGCACGGCACCGATTGCCGTGCCGGTCCCGGGCCGCGGCAAGGTCCAGGCCGACCGGGAGGATGGCGATCCTGCGCGCCTCGCGGCCTCGAGACGGTTGAGAATGAGGACCCGACCATGGCCCAAATCAAGGACGACGCCCAGCGCCTGATGGGCCCCGAGAAGGCGGCCGTATTCATGCTCGCCCTGGGAAATGAACAGTCCGCCAAGCTGTTCGAGATGATGGACGACGAGGAAATCCGCGAGCTTTCCCAGATCATGTCCGGTCTCGGCTCCATCAACGCCCACACCATCGAGCAGTTGTTCGTCGATTTCGCCGACCAGATATCGGGCGCGGGCTCCCTGGTCGGCTCATACGACAGCACCGAACGCCTGCTCTACAGCAGCCTGCCCCAGGAGCGGGTCGAGCAGATCATGGAGGAAATCCGCGGTCCGGCCGGGCGCACCATGTGGGACAAGCTGGACAACGTGGACGAGGCGGTGCTCGCCAACTATTTCAAGAACGAATACCCCCAGACCGTGGCCGTGGTGATGACCAAGCTCAGGGCGGAGCACGCGGCGCGGGTCATTGCCGCGTTGCCCGAGAACTTCGCCATGGAAGTGATCATGCGCATGCTGCGCATGGAGTCGGTCCAGAAGGAGGTCCTGGACAACGTCGAGCAGACCCTGCGCAAGGAGTTCATGGCCAATCTTGCGCGCTCGACGCGCCGGGATTCCCACGAGCTGATGGCGGACATCTTCAACAACCTGGACCGTAATGCGGAGAACCGGTGCATGATCGGGATCGAAGAGCGCAACCACGAATCGGCCGAGCGCACCAAGGCGTTGATGTTCACCTTCGACGACCTCTCGCGCATCGACTCCGGCGGCATCCAGACGATTCTGCGCGAGATCGAGAAGGACAAGCTCGCCCTGGCCCTGAAGGGCGCCTCGAACGAGGTCAAGAAATTATTCCTCGAGAACCTGTCCAAGCGCGCCGCCCGGGCGTTCGCCGAGGACGACCTGGAAGCGGCGGAGGTGCGGCTGCAGATCGGCAGGGCGGTCAACGGGCTGGTGGAACAAGACCCCTCCGGGCCCATGATATTGCATTGATCGCGTGCCCGGGCGAGCCGGTTTGCCGCCATCAAACGGCTCACCATCAACGCTCCTTGGTATAAGGGTTGGTCCGGCCACCGGACGGCCCTATCATCGCGCCCACCTGTGAGCCACCGGTGGAGCCCGCCTTGACCCTCGACATCACGCCCGGCCTCATCGACCAGGTGCGGGCGCTGGCCCAGCGCGCCGGCCGGGAGATCATGAAAATCTACGCTACCGACTTCACGGTGGAGACGAAGAAGGATTCCACGCCGGTGACCGAGGCCGACAGGATTGCCGAGGCCCTGATCGTGCGGACCATCGAGGACGATATCACCGATAAGTTCCCGATCGTCGCCGAGGAGGCCTTCGCCGCCGGCAACGTTCCCGCCGTCTCGGGCACCCCTTTCTGGCTGGTGGACGCGCTGGACGGGACCAAGGAGTTCGTCAGGCGCGGCGGCGATTTCACCGTCAACATCGCCCTCGTCGAGAACGCCGGCCCGGTGCTGGGAGTCGTCCATGCGCCCGCCGTCGGCGCCACCTACTGGGGCAGCCGCTACGGCGCCTTCGCCGAAACCGACGGCGGCGCGGCGCGCCCCATCGAATGCCGGCCGGCCCCGAAGGACGGGCTGGTGGCGGTGGTCAGCCGCAGCCACCGCACCCCGGAGACGGACGCCTTCCTTTCCCGGATCGCGGTCAAGGAAGAGACCAGCACCGGCAGTTCGCTGAAATTCTGCATGGTGGCCGCCGGCCGCGCCGACATCTACCCGCGGTTCGGACGCACCATGGAGTGGGACACCGCCGCCGGCCATGCCGTGGTGCGGTTTGCCGGCGGCCAGGTGACGATACTCGACGGCAGCGACCTCACGTACGGCAAGCCCGGATTCGAGAACCCCAACTTCATCGTCCGCGCCGCCGCCGGGGGCGCCGGCGCCTCTGTATAGGAGTCGGCGCGTTTACCAATCGTCGAACCTGTTGGGCATTGGGCGGACGGCGGCGTGGACGTGACACACCCGCAAGCTGATATTCTTCCCGCCACCCCGGACGCCATCGCCGGAGCGGCGGCGCTGATCCGCCAGGGCCGGCTCGTCGCCTTTCCCACCGAGACCGTCTACGGCCTGGGTGCCGACGCCACCAACGACAACGCCGTGGCCGCCGTCTTCGCCGCCAAGGACAGGCCCCGCTTCAATCCGTTGATCGTCCACTTTGCGGAGACCGCGGCCGCCGCCGAGGCGGGGGATTTCGACGGCCGGGCGACGGATCTGGCCCGGGCCTTCTGGCCCGGGGCGTTGACCCTGGTGCTGCCCCGGCGCGCCGGGTGCACCGTTTCGCTGCTTGTCAGCGCCGGCCTCGACACCCTGGCCGTGCGCGTCCCCAGCCACCCGGTGGCGCGCTCCCTCTTGCGCGCCGCCGGATGCCCCGTGGCCGCCCCCAGCGCCAACCGTGCCGGCCGGGTCAGCCCGACGACCGCCGCCCATGTGGCCGAGTCCGTGGGCGGCGCCTGCGCCGCCATCGTCGACGGCGGGCCGTGCCCGGTGGGCGTCGAATCCACCGTTGTCGACCTCAGCGGCGGAACCGCGGCGGTGCTCAGGCCCGGCGGCGTGCCGGTGGAGGACATCGAGGCCGTCGTCGGGCCGCTGGCGGCGGCGGCAGAGGCCGGCAAACGGCCCAAGTCCCCCGGCATGCTGGAGCGCCATTATGCTCCCGGCCTGCCCCTCAGGCTGAACGCGGTGGAGGCCCGGCCCGGCGAGGCCCTGCTCGCCTTCGGTCCGGGGGCACCCAAGGCGGCGTTGAACCTGAGCCCCGGCGGCGACGTCGCGGAAGCGGCGGCCAACCTGTTCGCCATGATGCGCGCCCTCGACCGGCCCCGGTTCCGCGCCATCGCCGTCATGCCAATTCCTGAGCGGGGCCTGGGCCGGGCCATCAACGACCGCCTGCGCCGGGCCGCCGTGCATGACGGCTCTTCGGCATCCTCCTGACGGGGGAAGGCCCGCTCCTGCCGGCCGGAACGGCCTGCACCCGGTGCCATCGCCGTCCCCTCGGCCTCCAGCGGGTGCCGCGGCGCGCCGCCGCGGGTTCCGGCGCCGGCGCGGGACACGCGCCTTGACAAACGGTGGCCGAGCGTGTGCTTTTGCGCCCACCGGCGGCACCGGGATCGGGTGCCGGGACTACCTCCGGAACGAGCCGGCGATCCGCGGCGAGGGTTTCCCTTCATGCACCCCTATCGTACCCATACCTGCGGAGAGCTCAGGCTCGAACACGCCGGACGACCGGCCAGGCTGTCGGGGTGGATCCACTCCAAGCGCGACCACGGCAACCTCCTGTTCATCGATCTGCGCGATCACTACGGCCTGACCCAGTGCGTCATCGACGTCTCCAGCCCGCTCTTCGGGGTCGCCGAGCAGGCGCGCCCGGAAAGCGTGATCACGGTCACCGGAACGGTGGTGAAGCGCTCCGACGACACCATCAACCGCGGCCTGCCCACCGGCGAGGTGGAACTCGCCATCGAGGCGCTGGAAGTGGAGTCGCCGGCCGACGTGCTGCCCATGCAGGTGGCGGGCGAGGCCGAATATTCCGAGGAAATGCGGCTCAGGCACCGGTTCCTGGACCTGCGCCGTGAACGCCTGCACACCAACATCGTCCTGCGCAACCAGGTCATTTCCAGCATCCGCCGGCGCATGATCGAGCAGGGGTTCATGGAGTTCCAGACTCCCATCCTCACGGCCAGTTCACCCGAAGGGGCGCGGGATTACCTGGTTCCCAGCCGGCACCACCCGGGCCGGTTCTACGCCCTGCCCCAGGCGCCCCAGCAGTTCAAGCAGCTGATCATGGTGTCGGGCTTCGACAAGTACTTCCAGATCGCGCCCTGTTTCCGCGACGAGGACGCCCGCGCCGACCGCTCGCCGGGCGAGTTCTACCAGCTCGATTTCGAGATGGCGTTCGTCACCCAGGAAGACGTGTTCAACGCCATCGAGCCGGTGCTGTACGAGGTCTTCGACGAGTTCGGCGGCGGCCGCGCGGTCACCGAGCCGCCGTTTCCGCGCCTCCCGTTCGCCGAATGCATGGTCAAGTACGGCACCGACAAGCCGGACCTGCGCAACCCCCTGACCATGGTGGACGTGACCGAAGCCTTCCGGGGGTCGGGCTTCGCCCTGTTTGCCGGCGCCGTCGACAAGGGATCGCAGGTGCGCGCCATCCCCGCCCCCGGGGCGGCGGACAAGCCCCGCGGCTTCTTCGACAAGCTGAACAATTGGGCCCGCGACGAGGGCGCCGGAGGGCTGGGGTACATCGTCTTTGCCGACGGCGGGGCCAAGGGGCCCATCGCCAAGAACCTGGCGGACGATCGCATCGGCCGTATCCGTGAAAGCGCGGCCGTCGGCGACGGCGACGCCGTATTCTTCGTCTGCGGCAAAAGGCGCGACGCCGAAACCTTCTCGGCCCTGGCCCGCCGGCGCATCTGCGAGACGCTGGATCTCCTGGAAAAGGACGTCTTCCGCTTCTGCTGGGTCGTCGATTATCCCATGTACGCGCGGGACGAAGAGAGCGGGAAGATCGAGTTCAGCCACAATCCCTTCTCCATGCCCCAGGGCGGCCTGGAAGCGTTGGAGACCAGGGATCCGCTGGAGATCATGGCCTACCAGTACGACATCGTCTGCAACGGCGTCGAGCTTTCCAGCGGCGCCATCCGCAACCACCGGCCCGAGATCATGTACAAGGCCTTCGCCATCGCCGGGTATTCCCGGGACCAGGTGGAAGAGCAGTTCGCCGGCCTGCTCCGCGCGCTCAAGTTCGGCGCGCCGCCCCACGGCGGCTCGGCGCCGGGCATAGACCGCATCGTCATGCTGCTCGCCGACGAGCCCAATATCCGCGAGGTCATCGCGTTTCCCATGAACCAGCAGGCCGAAGACCTGCTCATGGGGGCGCCGGCGCCGGTCGACGCCGAGCGGCTCAAGGAACTGCACATCCGCCTCGACCTGCCGAAGGCGAAGAGGACGGCACCCGGCGGCGGGGCGCGCTAGCGAGTACTTGGCGGCAAGGGGCCTCGCCCGGTGGCCCCCGCTTTTATCCTTTTCAGACCACCACGTTCAGGCGACCACGCTGGTCGGCGATTCGATCTGGCGCAGGACGGTGAGGACGCGCGCCGTGCGTGCGATCAGCTTGGCGTCGCCGGCGTTGTATTTGCGCTCGAAGGCCAGGCGCTCCTCCCACATGGCGACGAAATCGCGTGGCCGGTCGGGTTGGGCTTTCTCGCCGATGAGGGCGCCGACGGTGCGGTCGTAATCGGGGTGCAGCTCGGGCTGGAACGCCAGCATGGCGTATTCTTCCCAGGGCAGCACGCCCGCCACGTGCAGGTCCATGCCCAACTCCGCCGCCTGCCTCGGAGCGAAGTTGCGCACGTCTATGGAGCGGAACAGCTCGGCGATGGGCGGCTCCGCCGGGGCGGGTTTTTGCGCCGGCCGGGTGGTGGCCGGGACCGGCGGTTGGGTAACGGAGACCAGGCCGCGGCCCGGAACGTGGGGCGCCGTGAGCGCGCCCTGGTAGCTCAGCGCTGGATCAATCGTCATCGACCGGTCTTTGCATTTTCACGCCGCTTGCCGCGGCTCGTTCGTCACGCGCCGATCCCGTGGCCCGTGCGGTCGCCGCGCAGGCGCTTGGCGTTGTACATGGCGGTGTCGGCGCGTTTGAGAAGGTCGTGTTCGTCGTCCTTCGGGCCGTACCTCTGGAAGCCGAAGCTGGCCCTGAGCGCGATGTTGCGTCCCTGCCAGTCGACCACCGTGGTGTTGACCAGCTCTTCCAGCCACCGGGCCCGTTTCACGCCGTCCTTGGGGCTGGTCCGCGTGAGCAGGATGGCGAACTCGTCCCCGCCCAGGCGGCCCACGCAGTCGGTGTCGCGCACGTTGTCGTTAAGGACCCTTGCCACCTGCCGCAGCACCTCGTCGCCGGCGGCGTGCCCATAGGTGTCGTTGACCGGCTTGAAGCCGTCCAGGTCCACATACGCCAGCAGGCCGCGCTCTTCGTAACGGTTGGCGGCGGCCAGGGCCCGTCGCAGCTGCGCCTGAAACCCGCGCCGGTTCAGCAGGCCGGTCAATTCGTCGGTCATGCTGAGCCGTTCCAGATACATGATGCGGTCGCGCTGTTGGACCATCCGCCGTTCGGCGTCGAGCACCGCCACCAGGGCGATCCTGGCGGCTTCGCGGAGGGCGAACACGCCGCTGCCGCTGGCCTGGGTGGTTGCCCGCTCCAGGCGGTCGGCGAGAACGGAGACGCTGGATACGAGGTCGGAGGTGTTCGGAACGTCGCTCGCCTCACGGCGGTGGAAGGGGTTTGGGGGGGGCAAAGCGGGTCCCCTTTTT
>JACZWD010000003.1 GCA_022572335.1 Pseudomonadota bacterium | reverse complement strand
TGCCGGGCACGATGCCGATGGTGACGCGGACCGCCGGTGCGATGGGGATGGTGCTCATAACCGCCTCTCTTTCCTGGTCTTGCCGCGCCCCGCGGCGGCGACGGGAAATTCGCATTTCCGGAGTTCCAGCGGGGTCATGATCAGCGCCCCTTGGTATACCTCGGCGAAGATGTTGCGCAGCTGCCGCTCCCCGATGGCCGGCCGGGCGGGGCCGTACCCGGCGACGAAACGCTTGGTTCGCGGCCGGTCACGGTGAATACTCGCCGGCGCCCGCGGGACGGCCCGGCGGGCGGGGAGCAGCCGTGAGGAAAGATGGAATTTGAGGCGCAAGCGCCCGCCGCGGAGCGCCCCAAGGTGATCGCGGCATGGCTTCTGGCCCTCTGCGCCATGGTCTTCGCCATGGTGGTGTTGGGGGGAGTCACCCGTCTCACCCACGCCGGGCTTTCCATGGTCGAGTGGAAGCCGGTGACCGCGTGGCTGCCGCCCCTGGCCGAGGCGGAATGGCAGGAGGCCTTCCGCAACTACCGGCGCTTTCCCGAGTACAAGGACCTCAACCCGGACATGACGCTGAGCGGGTTCAAGTCCATCTTCTGGCTGGAGTACGCGCACCGGCTGTGGGGCCGCCTCATCGGCGTCGCCTTCCTCGTTCCGTTCGCGTTCTTCGTGGTCCGCGGCTGGGTGGACCGGCGGCTGGCGGCAAAACTGATCCCCGTGTTCGTCCTCGGCGCGTTCCAGGGACTGCTCGGCTGGTACATGGTGCAAAGCGGCCTCGTGGACCGCCCCGACGTCAGCCAGTACCGCCTGACCGCCCACCTGGGCGCGGCGTTCGTCATTTACGGGTATATGCTGTGGGTGGCGCTGGGGCTTCTCCTTCCCGGACCGGCGGGCCGGCGGCCGCCCGCCGCCTTCGGGCGGTTCGCCTACCTGGTGGCGGGGTCGGTCCTGGTCACCGTGCTGTCGGGCGGGCTGGTCGCCGGGCTCGACGCCGGGTTCGCCTACAACACCTTTCCCCTGATGGACGGCGAGCTGGTGCCCGCGGCCCTGTTCGCCATGGATCCGTTCCTCGTCAACTTTTTCGAGGACATCGCCACGGTGCAGTTCACCCACCGGCTGTTTGCCCTGTTGGTGCTCGCCGCCGTCGGGGTGTTCTGGCTG
This sequence comes from Pseudomonadota bacterium, assembly GCA_022572335.1. Taxonomy (GTDB): domain Bacteria; phylum Pseudomonadota; class Alphaproteobacteria; order Rhodospirillales; family 2-02-FULL-58-16; genus JACZQZ01. The sequence continues at coordinate 31,733 of JACZWD010000003.1, read as the reverse complement.
CGCGCGCGCAACGCCGGACTGGCGCCGCGCGGGCGCGTTGCCCTCGACGTCCTGGCGGTGACGGCGGCCGGTCAGGTGGCGCTCGGCATTTCGACCCTGCTGCTGGTGGTCCCGGTGCCCCTTGCCGCGGCCCACCAGGGAGGCGCCCTGGCCCTGTTCACGGCCGCCCTGTGGACCGCGTACGAGCTGCGCCCGGCGGCGGGGCGGCGAAAGGGGCGCCGGCCTGCCGGCTGACGCGCCTTGCCGGCGCCGCTCCCGGGTGGGCGCTGGCGCCGCCGGGGGCGCCGAAGGGCCAACTCCTCCTTGATATTTTGGCCGGCGCCGGGCACCTTCTCGGGCCGGGGCCGGCGGGAAAAGGCTTCGGCCGGTGCGGCAAATACGGTACAATGGACCTTCCTTGGTGAGACGGTCCCACGGCAAAGGCGATGGCATATGAATAGGTGGAGGCGTTTCCGCCCGGCGCTGATTCTGACCTTTGCCCTTGCCGCGGGCGCGTCGGTGTCGCCGTCGCTGATCGGGTGCGGCACCGAGGAATCGCCGCTCGGCCACGTTTTCAACATCCTCAGCGGCCAAGATATCACCCTGTCCCAGGACGCGGTCCGCGAACTGGAGCGCTTCCGGGTGGTCTACGACGCCTATGCGGCCGACGCCGGCAAGCACCGGCGGTTCGAGCAGTTTCGCGATGCCTTCAAACGCGTCCGCTTCAGCTACGTGCGCGAGGTCGCCGACGCCAAGCTCATCGACGCCGCCATCAAGGGGGTGCGCGATCTGAACGCCGAGCCCGGCGCCGTGCCGGCGGGGGAATTGGTGGAGACGGCGCTGGATTCCATGATGTCGGCGCTGGATCCCCATTCGGCGTACCTCAACCCGGACGAACTGCGCGATATCCAGGTCACCACCAAGGGCGAGTTCGGGGGGCTCGGAATCGTCGTCACCATGGAAAACGGGATGGTCAAGGTGATATCCCCCATCGAGGATACGCCGGCGTTCCGCGCCGGGCTGAAGTCCGGCGACCTGATCACCCACGTCGACGGCGAACCCATCAAGGCCAAACACATCTTGCTGGCGGTCAAGAAACTGCGCGGCGCGCCGGGGACGGACGTCCGCCTGACCGTGAACCGGAAGGGACAGGCGCCCTTTGACGTCACCATCACCCGGGCCATCATCAAGGTCCGCTCGGTGCGCTGGCGGACCGAGGGCGCCGTCGGCTATGTCCAGGTCGTCAATTTCAGCGAGAGGGTGGAGCGTGGCGTCGAGGAAGCCATGGAGAGCTTGCGCCGGGACCTGGGCCCGCGCATGAAGGGGCTGGTTCTGGACCTGCGCAACAACCCCGGCGGGCTGCTCAATCAATCGCTTTTCCTGGCCGACGCATTCCTGGATGACGGCCAGATCGTCGCCGTGCGCGGCCGCGCCGTCAAGGACACCGTCTACAAAGCCGAAATCGGGGACCTGGCCAACGGGGTGCCCATGGTCGTGCTCATCAACGGGGGCTCGGCCTCGGCCTCGGAGATCGTCGCCAGCGCGCTCCAGGATCACCACCGCGCCACGGTCATGGGCGTGCGCTCCTTCGGCAAGGGGTCGGTGCAGACCATCACCCGCCTGCCCCTGGAGGGCGGCCTGCGCCTGACCACGGCCCTCTATTACGCGCCGTCGGGGCGGGCCATCCAGGCGCGCGGGGTCGAACCCGACATCACCCTCACCCGTGCCGATGCCAAGGAGTCCAAGCGCCAGCGGGAATCCGATCTACCCGGCGCCCTGCCGGCGGTCGCCGTGAAGAAGCCGGACACCCACCTGACCCTGAAAGAGACCGATTGTCCGGCGGTGGGGGAGAAGAAGGACCGGGCGCTGGGCTGCGCCCTGGCCCTGCTGCGCGCCGGTTCCCAGAAAGAATTTCTGGTTTCGATCGGCGCCCACAAGTCCATGTAGTATTAGGCAAGCGCGGCCGGGGCCGCCGGTTCCCGTTCACATGTCCATCACCCGTCGATCATAGGGAGATCGTTTCATGGGGGACACCTTGTCCAGATTGGTTCGGCCGCATGGCGGCGGCGCACTGGAGCCGTTGCTGGTCGGTGCGGCGGAGCGCGCCGAGGCGCTGAGGCGGGCCGACGGGCTGAAAAAAGTGCCGATGACCAGCCGGGAGACCTCGGACCTCGTCATGATGGCCATGGGCGCCTATACGCCGTTGACCGGGTTCATGGGGGAAGCGGACTGGCGCAGGGTCTGCCAGGACATGAAGACGGCGGACGGCCTGTTCTGGCCCATCCCCATTACCCTTTCGGCGGACGCCGATTGTGGCGTCGCCGTCGCCGACGAGGTGGCCCTCGTCGATGGGGATTCGGGCGAGATCATGGCCATCATGACGGTGCGGGAAACCTATGCCATCGACAAGAGCCTCGAGTGCGGCGAGGTCTACGGCACGACGGCGCCCGACCATCCCGGCGTGCGCACCGTGATGGAGCAGGGCGCGGTGAACCTGGCCGGTCCGGTGACGGCGCTCAGCGAGGGCGTGTACCCGGACCTGTACCCGCGCTTGTTCCTGCGCCCGGCCGACTCCCGCGCCCTGTTCGCCGAGAAGGGATGGTCGCGCGTGGTCGCGCTGCAGACCCGCAACCCCATGCACCGCAGCCACGAACATCTGGCGAAGATCGCCATCGAGGTCGCCGACGGCGTCTTCATCCACCAGGTGCTGGGCAAGCTCAAGCCCGGCGACATCCCCGCCGAGGTGCGGGTGAAGGCCATCGATGTCATGATCGACAAGTACTTCGTGCCCGGAACCGTCGTGCACGCCGGCTATCCCATCGAGATGCGCTATGCGGGTCCCCGCGAGGCCCTGCTCCACGCCCTGTTGCGCCAGAACTTCGGCTGCTCCCACCTGATCGTCGGGCGGGACCATGCCGGGGTCGGCGATACCTACGGCCCGTTCGACGCCCAGCACATCTTCGACACCCTTTGGGAGGGAGCCCTGGAGACCAAGGCGCTGAAGATCGACATCACCTTTTACTGCACCAAATGCCTCGGCATGGCGACGGGGAGGACGTGTCCGCACGGGGCCGAGGACCGGGTGCTCATCTCGGGCACCAGACAGCGCGAGATGCTTTCGGCCGGCGAGGACATCCCGCCCGAGTTCAGCCGTCCCGAGGTGGTGGCCGTCCTCAGGGAATATTACGCGAGCCTGAATTATACCAAGGAGCGCTGATCATGGCCCATAGAGATCGCGTAGGCGGCTCGTCGGGCAGGAGGAAAGGTGCAGGCGATGCGGCGCATCCACCCTCCGCAGCGGCAGCGCCGCTGCTGTGGAGGACGGGCCGTCAAAACTTTTCGACGCCCTCCGGCGGGCCCGTCCCCTTCGGCCGCGACGCGGGCATCACCCATACCGGGCTTGCGCCCGCCGCCGGCAAGTCTGGAATCGTCCGCGCCGTTCCGGCACCGGAGTACTTCGATGCGTTCGTGCAGGCGATCAAAGGGGACGGCGGCGCGGAAATAACCATCAGTCTCCCGGTCGCCGGCGGGGACGCCGACTCCCAGGACAGCCGCGGCGGCGGAAGCGACACCTAGAACTAAGGAGAGTCTACGCCGGGGCGTCGCGGAAGGCCGCCCACCTTTCCGTACCGCCCCGGTTCTCCAGGTAATTGATGAGCGCGGATACCGGCTTGCGGTCGTATGTGGCGCCCGACTGTTCGAGCAGGATGGTGGACGCCTCCTCGAAGGTCAAAGCCTCGCGGTAGGCGCGCGGGCTCGACATGCCGACAAAGGCGTTGGCGACGGCGAGGATGCGGGCCGTGCGCAAGGTTTCCTCTTCCTTTTTGCCCAGCGGTCCGGTCCCGTCCCAGGCCTCGCGCATCTGGCGGATGGTTTCCGCCACCGGGCCCTCGAAATCCACGCCGTCCAGGAGATCGACACTGACCATGTAACTGTTGGCGACCAGGGTGCGTTCTTCGGCCGTGAGCTCCCCGGTCTTGGTCAGCAACTCGGGCGGGATGAAGATTTTGCCGATGTTCATCAGGGTGCCGGAGATTTCGACCGTCTGCACCTCCCCGTCCGGCACGCCCATTTCCTCGGCGATGCAGCGCGCGACCTCCGCCACCCGCGCGGAATGGTGGGCCGAGAAGGGGTCCCGGCGGTCGACCACGCTGGTCAGCGTGCCGATGAGCTGGCGCAGCCTCTGTTCGCTGCGCTGGCGCGCGTGCGTCAGTTCGGTGATGTCGTCCAGCACCATCAAAACGCCGGGCGGACGATCCGGGGTGCCGGGCAACGGAATGTGTTCCGACTTGATCACCCGTTCCTCGTCGTCGATCCCGAACCTGTGGGTGTGCGATTCGCGTTCGGCCGCGGCGAACACGCGGCGGTTGATCTCGGTAAGCGCCTTGGCCTTCACCGGCCCGATGACATCGGCCAGCGGCTTGCCCAGCATGTCGTCCACGGCGATGCCGGCCTCTTTCGCTGCGGGCTTGTTGGCGAAGGTGTACCGGGCGTCGCCGTCGACGGCGGCGATGACGGTGGGCTGGCTGTCGGTGACGACGCGCAGGAACGTGCTCAGGGTTTCGAGGCGCTCGGCCGTGGTGCGGAATCTCTCCGTGGATTCCTTCTCGCGCAGAACGGTGCCGTGGCGCCACACGGCGATGATGGTCACGGTCACGGCGACGATGACCAGCACGAAAACGCCAAGCATCGTCCTCAGCCGCGATTCCGTCTCGCCCAGGGCCTCGGCCCAGGAGACCTTGCGCACCAGCATCCAGGGCAGGCTGGCCAGGGACCTGGAGACGACGAGCACCTCGTCCCCGGCATAGTCCTTCCTGACGGCGAAGCCGCCGGGCTTCTCCAGCGCGTAAGCCGCCGCCAGATCGGCCGAGTCGAGGGCCAGGGACCGCTTCAACGGCGATGTCCCGTCGGCGAGGGGGGAAAGATAGTCCACCACCGCGCCGGCGGAGCGGACCAGGTATGTCTCGGCCGTCTTGGCGGTCTCTCCCGGTTGCGCCAGGCGCTCGAAGAGGTCCTGGCCGATGACGCGTATGCCGACCACGACGCCGATGCCCCTGGCGCCCACGGTCTCTCCGTGAACGGCGAATACCGGCAACACGAAACCCATGGTCGGCAGGTTGCTGGCGCCGGTGTAGATATCGATCAACGCCGGTTCGCCACCGAGCGCCTTGACGATGGCATTGCGGATGCGGCCCGCCAGCGGCGGCATTCCCGGGGTGGCGACGATGGACAGGCCGTTGGCGTCGAACAGGCCGATGCCGGCGACGCCCACCCTTTCCACGTTCGCCCGCACCTCCCAGCCCGCCTGCGGGGGCGTGAAGCCGGCGCGGTTGGCCGTGGCCGTAAGCAGGTTGCGCAGGTACCCGGCCTCCGCCGCCTCGTCGGTGACCCGGGACTTGTCCCCCTCGCCCATGGTGAGCTCGGTCATGTAAAGCTGGAGCGAGGCGTTCTCCGTCAACTCGCGCAGGGCGGCGAAATTCCGGTCCGCCCATTCGTTGACGGCGGCGGCGCGGCTGTCGGCGACGATGGCCAAGCGGATCTGCCACGCCCGCATTTCCCGCTGGCGCTCGCCGTCGACGAAATTGGGGGTGAAATACAGGGCCGCGGCGACCAACACCACCAGCGCGGTCCCCAGGCCCACGGCGACCTTGTCGACCGGCCTGCGCGGTTTCGACTCCGGCCCGGCCGGATCGTCCATGGCGTTCTCCACAGGAACGAGAAATGCGATGTGCCGAAACTTACGGCATCTCGGGCGGGACGCAAGGGGCAAATGCCGGGGCCGGCGGCCGGGCCGGGGAGAGCGGACCGGGGCGCGGACCGTGCGGGCTCAACGCCTCCTTGCGGTGCGGGCGCGAACGCGCTACCCATCGTGCCGCAACCGGGCGGCGCGCCGTCCGCACAACCGGGACTGGCCACTAGACATGCTGCACACGCCGAGAGCGACCCGCGGCGCGGTCGTCGCGCCGCACCACCTGGCGGCCCAGGCGGGGCTGCGCGTGCTCGGAGAAGGCGGCAACGCCATCGAGGCGACGGTCGCGGCGGCGGCGGCCATCGCCGTTGTCTATCCGCACATGAACGGCCTTGGCGGCGACAACTTCTGGCTCATCGGGGACGGCCGCGGAGCGCCCCTCGGCATCGACGCCTGCGGCCCGGCGGCGGCCAAGGCGGACATCGCCTTCTACAAGGACCTGGGCGCCGGGACCATCCCTGCGCGCGGCCCGCTGGCCGCGTTGACGGTGGCGGGGGCGGTCTCGGGCTGGCAGGCGGCGCTCGGCGTGAGCGCCCGTTGGGGCGGCGCGCTGGCGCTGTCGCGCCTCCTCGAGGACGCCGAATACTATGCCCGCGAAGGCGTTCCGGTGACCACCAGCCAGCACCAAAACACCCGCGACAAGCGCGACGAATTGCTGGGCGTGCCCGGGTTCGCCGCAACCTATCTGACCGGCGGCGAGGCGCCGCAACCGGGCGCGCTTTTCCGCAACCCGGCGCTCGCCGGGACTCTCGCGCGCCTCGGCCGCGACGGGCTCGACGATTTCTACCGGGGCGCCCTGGCGCGGGACATCGCCGCCGGGCTGGAGAAGGCCGGCAGCCCCGTCTCGGCGGCCGACCTGGCACGCTACCGGGCGCTCACGGTGCGGCCCTTGGAACTGACCCTGGCCCGGGGGACGGCCTACAACCTGCCGCCCCCGACCCAGGGGCTGGCGTCGTTGATCCTGCTCGGGGTTTTCGAGCGCCTCGGCGTCGGCGAGGCGGAAGGATTCGCCTTCGTCCACGGCCTCGTCGAGGCCGCCAAGTGCGCCTTTCGCGTCCGCGACGCCCACGTGACGGACCCCGCCTACATGGACGTGGACCCGGCGGGTTTTCTGAGCGGGGCGGCGCTCGACCGCATGGCGGCGTCGGTGGACCGGGCGCGGGCGGCGCCCTGGCCCGACGCCGCGCCCGGCGGCGACACCGTGTGGCTGGGGGCCATCGACGGCGAGGGCCGGGCCGTCAGTTTCATCCAGAGCATCTACTGGGAGTTCGGCTCGGGCGTGGTGCTGCCCGACACCGGGATCACCTGGCAGAACCGTGGCACCAGCTTCAATCTCATCGAGGGCGCCCATAACTGCCTGGAGCCGGGGCGCCGGCCGTTCCACACCATCCAGCCGGCGATGGCCGTGCTCGGCGACGGCCGGGTCATGGTCTACGGCACCATGGGCGGCGACGGCCAGCCCCAGACCCAGGCCGCCCTGTTCACCCGCCACGTGCTGTTCGGTCAGGACCTTCAGGCGGCGGTCACCGCGCCCCGGTGGCTCCTGGGCCGCACCTGGGGCGCGGAGGCGACCAATCTCAGGGTGGAGAGCCGGTTCGCGCCGGACGTCGTCGACGCCCTGAAGGCGGCCGGCCACGACGTCGAGGTGGTGGGTGCCTTCGATCCGGTCATGGGACACGCCGGCGCCCTGGCCGGCCATCCCTCGGGCCTCATCGAAGGCGCCGCCGACCCCCGCGGCGACGGGGCGGTGGCGGCGTTCTGACGCACCGCCCGCCGGCTACCAGCCGATGGCGTCGGGCAGCCAGGTGGCGAGCGACGGATACAGGAACAGCAAAACCAGGCCAATCAGTTGCATGCCGACGAACGGCATGACGCCGACGTAGATGTCCCTGCTCGACACCTCGGGCGGCGCCACGCCCTTGAGGAAGAACAGCGCCCAGCCCACGGGCGGCGTCAGGAACGAGGTCTGCAGGTTGACCCCGGCCAGGATGGCGAACCACACCGGATCCACCCCCGCCCTGTCCAGGATCGGCCAGAACAGCGGCAGCACGATGTAGCAGATCTCGATCCACTCGAGGAAGAAGCCGAGCAGGAACAGCATGAAAAGAACGAAGATAATCTGCGCATTCACCCCGCCGGGCACGAACTGGAACATCATCTCGATCAGCTCGTCGCCGTTGAGGCCGCGAAACGCCAGCGAGAACGCCTGGGCGCTGATCAGGATGAAAAACACCATGGCGCTGATGCGAAGGGTTCCCTGGACCGTTTCGATGATCACCTTCTTGGTGAGCCGTTTGCCGAGAAAGGCGATGAGGATGCTGCCCAGGCCGCCCATGGACGCGGCCTCGGTCGGCGCCGCGATGCCGCCGATGATGGAGCCCAGCACCGCGAAAATGAGGAAGATCGGCGGCAGGACCACGACAAACAGTTTCTTGATCAGCTCCCGGCCGGACATCTGGGCCCGCTCTTCCGCCGGGATCGCCGGCGCCATATCGGGCCTCAGCCAGCCGACGAGCAACATGTAGGTGGCGTAGAGGCCGGCCAGCATCAGGCCGGGGATCATGGCGGCGGCGAACAGGGTGCCGAGACCGGTGCCCAGGATGTCCGAGAGCAGGATCAGCACCAGGCTGGGCGGGATGATCTGGCCCAGGGTCCCCGACGCGCAGATGGTGCCGCAGGCCAGCGACTTCGAATACCCCCGGCGCAGGAACACGGGCAGGGTGAGCAGCCCCAAGGTGACCACCGTGGCGCCGACGATGCCCGTGGACGCGCCCATGAGCACGCCGACCAGGATGATCGAAAGCCCCATGCCGCCGCGCAGGCCGCCCGCGGCGTGGCCGATCACGTCGAGCAGGTCCTCGGCCAGGCGCGAGCGTTCCAGCATCACGCCCATGAACACGAACAGCGGGACCGCCATCAGGATCTGGTTATCCACGACCCCGAAGATGCGGATCGGCAGCAGGTTGAACAGTGCGAACTCGCCGCCGAGATAGGCGAACAGGAACCCGGACATGGCCAGCGCGATGGCCACCGGGATTCCGATAAACAGCAACCCGAAAAGGGTCAGCCCCATGAAAACGGGGAAGATCATTTCCCCGAGCCCCACAAGGTCGCCCACCGCCAGGATCAAGCCGCCGATGATTTCCTGCACGGCCGCGGTTCTCCGTCAGCCCGCGTGCCGCGGTTGGCGTAAGCCTTCGATGGCGCTCAGCATATCGGCCAGCGCCTGCATGGCCAGGATGGCGAAGCCGATCGGGATGAACGAGCGCAAGAGCCAGCGGTGCGGCAGCCCGCCCGGATCGGGCGAACCCTCGTCGATGCGGTAGGCCTGGCCGACGAAGCCGGTGGCGAGGTCGATGATGATGAGCGAGATGAAGAGGATGGAAACGGCGGCGGCAAGATCGACAAGGGCGCGGGTGTGGACGCGGAACTTGTCGTAGAAGATGTCCACCTTCACATGATCGTTGTGGCGCAGCGCGTAGCACATGCCGATGAGCGCGATCGGCGATATCATGTGCCACTCCAGTTCCTGCAGCTCCATGGGACCGATGCGGAGCAGGTAACGCAGGATCACGTTGGTACCGACCAGCGCCACCTGGGCGATGCAGACCCAGGCGGCCACCCGGCCGACGACGTCGACGAAGGCGTCGATGCCGCCCGCCAGGCTCACGTCCTCGGGGTCCGGCGCCGCGGACGGCCGCCCGGGCAGTACGAACAGCTCGACCGCAAGCCACAGGGTGAGCCAGCCCATATACATGGCCAGCGCCACCCATGCGTCCCGATGGTCGAACTCGATCTTCACCTCCAGGGCGATGAGCAGCCAGGCGACGGGAGCGAGCCCCAGGAACAGGAACCAGTCGGGACGGCCGCGGTCCAGGCACCGTTTCACCGCCAGCACCATGGCGAACATGAACAGGAAGGAATCGAGAAAGAACCATGCCGGCCCGGCCATGGGAACGAACAGATGAACCGCGATCCCGGCCACGATCAACGGCACCAGGCCGAACACGAATGTCAACCGGCCGATCCGCCCTTGCGGATAGAGATACAGGAAATAGACCTGGTGAATGTTCATTCCGCCCCGCGGCGCCCGCCCTCGACCGTCACGGCATCGAGGCCCCCGATGCGCTGATTTTCATTGGGAACGGTAGGGTGCCGGCCCCGCGCCCCCGGAGGGACGCGGGGCCGCGCCGGTGTCAGCCACCGCGGACCCGGATGGCGAACTGACGTTCGCTCGAATTGGCCCACTTGTCGTGCTGTTTCTTGAAGCTCATGAACGAGTCGTGGACCTTGCGGGTCACGGGATCGGCCGCGGCCCCGGCCTCGAGCACCTCCTTGGTCTTCTTTCGAAGCTCCTCGATGACGTCCGTGGGGAGTTCAGAGACCTTGACCCCGTAATTCTTGACGAGGTCATCGAGCGCGCCACCGTTCAACGCCTCGGCAGACGTGTGGGCGATGATATTGGCCGCCGCCGCGACGTGGCGGACGATGCTCTGGATGTCCTTCGGAAGGGCATCGAAGGCCTTCTTGGAGATCAAGAGCTCCGTCGTCGTCGATGGCTCGTGCCAGCCGGTGCTGTAGTAGTTCTTGGCCGCCTTGTGCAGACCCAGGCGCCGGTCCTGCAGGGGACCGACCCATTCGGCCGCGTCGATGACGCCGCGCTCCAGCGCCGGGAAGATCTCGCCGCCGCCCAGGCTCTTCACGTTGACGCCGATCGCCTTGTAGATCTTGCCGCCGAGGCCGGGGATGCGCATCTTCAGGCCCTTGAAATCGGCGAGCGAGTTCACCGGCTTCTTGAACCAGCCCGTCATCTGGACGCCGGAGTTGCCGCACGGCATGCCGAGGACGCCGAAATCGTTGTAGATTTCGTTCCACAACTCGAGCCCGCCGCCGTGGTAATACCAGGCGTTCTGGCCCTGGAAGGTCATGCCGAAGGGGACGGTGCCGAAATACTGGAGCGCCGGCACCTTGCCCGACCAGTAATAGGCCACGGCCGAGTTCATCTCGACGGTGCCGCCGGTGACGGCGTCGAATCCGCCGTTCCACTTGACCAGTTCGCCGGCCGCGAACAGCTTGATCTTGAGCCGGCCGTTAGACGCTTCGTCGATGGCCTTGACGATCCACTCGGCGCTGCCCGGACCGCTCTGGTAGAACGGCAGGCCCGGCGGGAACGATGTGGTCATCCTCCACTTGAAGGTCTTTTCCGCGCGGGCGATGTTGGGCGCGGCGATGGCGCCGACAACCGCACCGGCAACGCCGGCCCTCAAGAATGTACGTCGTTTCATGATGGTACCTCCCTGTTTCCAATTATCGTGTTGGTTTACGAATTCGCGTGTGCAGCCGAAGCGCCGTTTCTGGTTTGAAACCCCCTTATTCTTAAATACGGAAACACGGCGCTCACCGTGGAAAGATGCGGGGTAACCGAAATTCGTGCAACGCCGATTTTTGAAGTTTCGGTATCCTGGACATGCACCTCCCCAACCAGTCGGCCTCCGTGGCGCGCCATACTAGCGGATAGCCACGCAGATTCCACGGGATAAATCCCCGAACCCTTTGGCAATCCCGTGATCGCCTGCGCCGGCGCACCGGGGTCCGCCGAAAGGCGGGCGCACGCGCCGGCGCGTCCCGGCAGGTGGCCCTTCGTTGCGCCGCGCCGCGGATCGCCCGGGGACGCGCGGGCGGTGCTAGATGGGCTTGCCCGTCGGGGCGCCGTTCCCGGGCGCCGGTGTTTCGGGCTTCGGATGGAGACGGCGGATGATGATGTCGCCGTTCTCCAGGACCTCCGGCGCCGCGTACTGGGGGATGGATCGCAGTATCAGCTCCAGCACCCGGAAAACTTCCTCGGTCATGTCTTCGAGGAACGCCCCGGGGTCCTTGGCCACGTCCTCGTCGTGGACCGGGTAGCCGAATGCGGTTGCGGACACGGCCAGGGCCGTGGTCACCGTCAAAGCGAGGAGAATACGCCGCATGGGAACACCTCCTGGATGAATGCCGGCATGCGCCCGACAGCGGGCGTCCGGTCCTTACAACGGTTGGACCAGCCCGGCGCCGATCAGCTTTTCGACCACCGGCGCCAGCGCGGCCGCGTCGTGGTTATCGAAGGTCCGCGCCAGGCTCTCCGCATTGAAATAGTCTCGGCCCAGGACCCACCGGGCGACCTCCGCCTCGTCGGCGGAAAGGGTTTCCCGTCCCGAGCCGGTGGTCAGCAGCCAGCCGCCGCCACGGCGCACCAGCTTCGTGCCCAGGGCGCGCACCCGGTAGAGCTCCGCCTGTTCGCGCGCCGGCAGGGCGAAGTTGGCCGGGTGGTTCTGCAGGGCGTTCTGGCGCTGATACTGGCTCACCCGGGCGGCGGTCTCGGGCAGGGTGATGATCTCGCGCAAGCGGTCCGCGAGCCTGCCGAGATGGGCCTCGAGCGCCTCGATGTCGTCGAAGTGGGGCAGATCCCGCCGGAACAGCGGCTCCTCCGGCAGGTCCTGCAGCAGTTGGCGCATGAAATCGTGGCCGGTCACCTGGGTGACGCTGAAGGACAGGTGAAGGGTGGCTTCGCTCGAGGCAAGGGCGTCGTGGTATTGGCCCTTGGGGATGTACAGCAGGTCGCCCGGCGTCATGTCCACTTCCATCAGCACCTTGCCCTTGTCCTGTTCGCGCTGCTCGGGGGTCAGGCTCTCGCACCGGAAGCCGGGAATCTCCATCGGGTGCTCGAAGCGCCCTTCGTAGACGCGCCACGTCTTCCGTCCCTCGAAATGCAGGGCCCACACGTCGTCGATGTCGAAGTGGGCGACGAACCCCTTGTGCTCGTTCCACGAACAGTATGCGTTGCACGTGGGCGCTCCGCCCGCGACCACGGCAAGCGTGCCCGCCACCCCGGCTATGCCCGGGCTCAGGGTCTCCAGCGAATCCAGGACCACGGTCGCCCCCCGGCGCAGGAGCTCGATGACGCGCTGGGGGTCGGGCCGCATGGCGCGGTGGCCGTCCGCGGTAACACCCGGGTAACAGAAGTCCTCGGGCTGCAGGTTGCGGCCGTCCAGCGCCATTTTCAGGCTCTTTCCGGTCCACAGCCTCGACATGTTTAACAGCCGGTTGAGTTCGTCCCACGAGAAGATGCGCGCCAGTTTTTCGGCATCGCCCGGGATGTGCACCGGCTTCGTCCCGTAGTACTGGTCGAAGAAATCCTCGGGCGTCAGCGGATGGAGAAGGTCGCGATAGCTGATTGCCTGATTGTCCATCCCTCGGGCCTGTGCGGCGCTGCGGTCGGTGTTCAGGGTGATCGGCCGAGGGTACGGCATCCGGTCCCGAATTGCCAGGGCGGGCGGCCGCGCAAACCGCGGCGGCGTGCCTCAATGCCCGCGCACCGGGGTCGACGGACAGGCGGTTTCAAGGATGACGGGCGGACTTTCCGGCGCGGCCGACGCGCCGGGCCGCGGCGTGGCTGTCTTGGCGCCGTTTCGCCGCGACCTTCCCCCCCCCCACGGACGCACCACACCGCCCGCGGCCGCGCCGCCGGCGACGTCGCGCACCGATTGTCGCTGCGTCAGTCTAGGGCAACGAGGTTGTCCGCGGCGCTCCTGCCCTTGTCGCCCGGGACAAGCTCGTATTCGACTTTTTGACCCTCGCGCAGGGTCGTCAGTCCCGCCCGTTCAACGGCCGAGATATGGACGAACGCATCCTTGGATCCGTCTTCGGGCTCTATGAAACCGTACCCCTTGGCGGGATTGAACCATTTAACCGTACCAACCGGCATGACGTATTCTCGCAATGTGAAACCCCGAGGACCCGTCAATACCATGAAACGGCGCCCTGTCATATCCCTATTCCCGGCGGGCCCGGCGGCGGTCTTTCCCGTGTAGGCAACGGCCGCCAGCCGGCCTATGCTGGGGTAGGCCGCGCAACGGGATTAGGGACGATGACCAGCCACGAGACCCTGCAAGGGCTGGCCGAGCGAGTGCCCGACGGCGCCCTGCTCGCCATCCCGCCGGAATACAGCTTCGTTCCCATGGCCTTGGTCCGGGCGCTCATCCGGCACGGGGTGCGGGACCTGCACCTGCTGGCCGTTCCCACCGGCGGCCTGGCGGCGGACATTTTGATCGGCGCCGGGTGCGTGAAGACCATGGAGGCCGCCGCCGTCAGCCTCGGCGAAGCCGGCCCGGCGCCGCGTTTCACGGAAGCCGTGACCAGCGGCGCCGTGGTCATGCGGGACTCCACCTGTCCGGCCGTGCACTCGGCCCTGCAGGCGGCGGAGAAAGGCGTGCCGTTCATGCCCTTGCGCGGTCTCATCGGCTCGGACGTGCTCAAGCACCGGGACGACTGGACGGTGGTGGACGACCCCCTGGGCGGGGACGGCGGACCGATCGTGCTGCTGCCGGCGATTCGCCCCGACGTGGCGGTGTTTCACAGCCCCCGCGCCGATACCAGGGGCAACGTCTGGGTCGGCCGGCGCCGCGAGCTGGTGACCATGGTGCACGCCGCGAAGACGGCCCTGGTCACCGTGGAGACGGTGCAGGAGACGGACCTGCTGGCCGACGAGGCGACGGCGGCGGGGACCCTGCCGGCGCTCTACGTGACGGCCATCGCCGAGGCGCGGGAAGGCGCCTGGCCGCTCGCCCTGGCCGGCCATTACGACGCCGACGCCGAACACATCCGCGCCTATGCGCGCCAGGCGAAGACGACCGAAGGCTTTCGCGGCTACCTGGACCGGCACGTGTTCGCCCCCGCCGTCCGCGCCGCGTCATGACCCGATCGGCGGACGAGTTCCTGATCTGCGTCATCGCCCGCATGCTGGACGGCGCCGGGCACGTGGCGGTGGGCGCCGCGTCGCCAATTCCGGGCGCCGCCGCCCTGCTGATGCGTGAACTCACCCATGGCCGGTTGCTGGTCTCCATGATCCACGGCCGCGCCAACAACCCGTTCACCGACGGCGGGCGCGAAGTGTTCGACTGCGCCGGCCAGGGCCGCATCGACGTGTTCTTCCTGGGCGGCGCGCAGATCGACGGCGAGGCCAACATCAACCTTGTCGGCATCGGCGACTACCCGGCGGTGGACACCCGTTTCCCCGGGTCCTTCGGCTCCGCCTACATGTATTTCGTCGTGCCCAAAGTGATCCTGTTCCGCCGGGAGCACACCCGGCGGGTGTTCGTGCCCAAGGTGGATTTCATCAGCGCGCCGGGGATTAGCCCCCCCGGCGTCTATCGGCCCGGCGGGCCGAAGGCCCTGGTCACCGGGCTTGCCGTGTTTTCCTTTGATGAGGGCCGCGCGCGGTTCCGCCTGGAATCCGTGCACCCCGGGCATACGCCGGAAGAGGTGCTGGACAACACCGGGTTCGACGTCGACGTCCCCGAAGACGTGCCGACGACGCCGGAGCCGGAGCCGGACCGGCTCGCCCTGCTCAGATCCACCATCGGGGCCGAGGTCGCCGACGTTTACCCGGACTTCGCCGCCCGCGTGTTGGGCGCCACCGTTTCCGGCGCCGCGAGTCCGGGCGCCGGATAGAGGGTCAGGCACTGAACGAAGCCGGGCGGGATGGCCGTGTCGGCGGCGTCGCCGGGCCCGGCGTTCAACAGCCCGAGCAGGAGGTGGGTGTGCGGGCCCTCGGGCGTGCGCACGTGGCGCCCGGCCGGGGGGATGTGCTGGTAGACCTCGATGCGCCCCAGGGCCGAGATACAGACCCGGTGGGGGCTGGCCTCCTTGATCGCCTCCATGACCCGGTTTCCGGGTTCGAGAATACGCTGGCCCGCGGACCGGCGGATCTCGGCGATCAGGGCCATGTCGTCGGTGCGCAGGCAGAAGTCCACGTAAGGCACGCCGAGCCCGATGTCGAAGAGGGTGAATTCCCGGTGTTCCGGCCGTATGGCGTCCCTGTCGGGGCCGATCTCGGTGAGCACGGCCCGCCTGTTTTGCGACCCCTGGTCATCGGCAAGGCAGAAAGCCACGCTCCGGGTCGGGCCGTCGCCGTGCCCGCCCGGGGACTCGGAGGCGACGACCCGGACGCCGTTTTTCAGGCCGATGCGCAAGGCACCGCGGGCGGTTGCGACCCGGCCGCCGGCGTCCGTCCGGGCAATCTCGGCGGGCTCGTCGGCATCGCGGGAGAATTCGGCCAGGGCGCCGAAGGTGCCGATGCTCCAGCCGCTGTCCGGGGTCAGCAGATGGGTGTGTACGACCGAGAGGGCACCCTGACCGTCCGCTTCCATGTTCCGTCCCTCCCCGGCCAATGCGCCGGCCCCGTGCGCCGGGCGCCTCAGGACGCCTTGCGCGCCGCCACCGCGTCGGCGACCATGCACAGGATCTCGAACATCAGGCTGGCCCCCACCAGGGCGGTATTGCCGCTGGGGTCGAAGGGCGGCGATACCTCGACCACGTCGCCGCCGACCAGGTTCAGTCCCCTGAGGCCGCGGATCATCATCTGCGCCTCGAAGGTGGTCAGGCCGCCGATCTCGGGCGTGCCGGTGCCCGGGGCGAAGGCGGGATCGAGTCCGTCGACGTCGAAGCTGATGTAGGTGGGGCCGTCTCCGGCGACGCGGCGGGCCTCCTCGATCACCCCCTTGATCCCCATCTCGTGGAATTCCTCCATGGTGACCACCCGCATGCCCGAATCGTGGCTGAACTTCCACACGTCCGGGTCGTTGACCGTGCCGCGGATGCCGATCTGGATGGTGCGCCTGGGGTCGAGCAGGCCCTCCTCGACGGCGCGGCGGAAGGGGGCCCCGTGGTGGAACCTGGACCCCAGGTAATCGTCGCCGGTGTCGCAGTGGGCGTCGAAGTGGACCATCCCCACCGGGCGGTCCCGCGCGATGCCGCGGAAAACGGGCAGGGTGATGGAATGGTCGCCACCCGCCGAAACCGGCACCACGCCGGCGTCGTGAACCCGCTTGAAGAAGACCGCGATCTCCTCCAGCCCGCCCTCCAGATCAAACGGCCGCTGCACCCAGGCATCGCCGATGTCGGCGACGCGGCAGATATCGAACGGCGCGATTCCGGTCCCCTGGTGGACCTTGCGCAACAGGGTCGACTGGTTGCGCATCTCGCGCGGGCCGTGGCGGGCTCCGGGCCGGTTCGTCGTACCGGCATCGAAGGGAACGCCGATCAGGCCGATGTCGAGGCCGGAAAGGTCCTCGGTGTAGGGCGTGCGCATGAACGTGGATATGCCCGTATAGCGCGGCCGCTCCATGGGATCGGTGAATTCCGGGTCGTCCGCCATCCGTTGTCCTCCTGCCGGCGCCGGCGGTCGGGACCGGGACGGAAGTATACGCATCTTTTCGGCGCCCCCGGAAGACCGGTCCCGCGGCGCCGCCGCCGGACGAAAATACATATTTATTTTGTAAAAAAGAAAAATATACATTTAAGATTGACATATTTTATATCTACTACATATTTGTCACTGGAAATAGGGTCCGATCCCGTGATGCCGATTGGCCGCAAGCGGCCTGAATTCGGGCGGCACGGGCGCCGCCCTGGGGAAGGGTATCGGGTATGCACCACCTGCCCATCTGGCTGACGGTGAAGTCGCGGAGCGTGCTTGTGGTCGGCGGAACGTCGCCGGCCGCGCGCAAGGTGCGCCTGGTGCGCAAGGCCGAGGCCGACGTCACCGTCGTTGCGCCCCGGGCGGACGGGGAAATTGCCGCGTTCGCCGGCCGCGGCGAGATCACCCTCATCCGGCGGGACTTTTTGCCCGGCGACGTGAAGGGCCGGGCCGTGGTCTACAGCGCCACCGGCGTTGACGCCGTCGACCGGCGTGTCTCGGCGGCGGCCCGCGCCGCCGGCGTGCCGGTCAACGTGGTCGACCGGCCCGACCTGTCGAGCTTCATCATGCCGGCCATCGTCGACCGCGGCCCGGTGGTCATCGGCATCTCCAGCGCCGGCACGGCGCCGGTCCTGGCGCGCCAGGTGCGGGCGCGGATCGAGAGCCTTTTGCCGGACGGCCTGGGGCGGCTCGCCGGTTTCGCCGACAGCTTCCGCAGCGCGGTCAAGGCCACCATCGGGGACGCCCGGGCGCGGCGCCGCTTTTGGGAGCGCTTCTTCGACGGGCCCGTGGCGCGGGCGGTGCTGCGCGGCGACGTGCACAAGGCGCGCGAGCGGATGGTGGCGCTGATCAACGGCCCCGAGGCGGCCCGCCGGCCCGAGGGCGCCGTCTCCATCGTCGGCGCCGGTCCTGGAGATCCGGACCTGCTCACCCTGCGCGCGCTGCGCCTGTTGCAGGAGGCGGACGTGGTCGTCTACGACCGCCTCGTCGGGCCGGACATCCTGGACTACGCGCGGCGCGACGCGGAGCGCATCTACGTGGGCAAGGGCAAGGGCCGCCACACCCGGTCCCAGGCCGAGATCAACGCCCTGATGACGGCGCGGGCGAAGGCCGGCCAGCGGGTGGTCCGGCTGAAGGGCGGCGATCCGTACATCTTCGGCCGCGGCGGCGAGGAGATGGTCCACCTGCGCCGTGCCGGCGTTGCCGTGGAGGTCGTGCCCGGCATCACCGCGGCCGCCGGTTGCGGCGCCTCCGCCGGCATTCCCCTGACCCACCGCGATTATGTTTCCGCCGTCACCTTCGTCACCGGGCACGCCACGTCGGGCGAACCCGATCTCGACTGGGCGGCGCTGGCCACCGGCCGGCACACCCTGGTCGTGTACATGGGCGTGTCCACCGCCGGCACGGTGGCGCGCCGCCTGATCGAACACGGCATGGACCCGGCCACGCCCGCCGCCATCGTCGAGAACGGCACGCGGGCGGACGAAGTCGTGGTCGTCGGCTCGGTGGCGGACCTGGAGCGCATGGTGGCCGCCAACCGGATCGTCGGCCCCGCCGTGATCATCGTCGGCGACGTGGTGCGCCTGGCGGGCGAAGAGGCGCTGCCGGCGCTGGCGCGCGCGGCCGCCGTTTGAGGATGGAGAAGACGGTGGCGCTGCAAGTGGTGACCGCGAACAGGATCGGCGACGGTACGGTCGTTTACCTGACCAGGGGCGGCGGCTGGTCCGAGCGGATCGCCGACGGCCAGGTGAGCCGCAGCGACGAGGAAAGAGACGCCCTCATGGCCGTCGCCCGGGCGAAGGCGGAAATACCGGAGGTGGTCGAGCCATACCTCATCGACGTCGTCGAGGAGGCCGGGGTCGTCCGGCCGGTGCGCTACCGCGAGGAGATCCGGGCCCAGGGGCCGCCGGTCCATCCCGCGTTCGGCCAACAGGCGGCAGGGGGATAGCCCGGGCCATGTACCGCTACGACGAATACGACCAAACCCTGGTCGACGAACGGGTCCGGCAGTTCCGCGGCCAGGTCGCGCGCCGGCTTGCCGGGGAGTTGACGGAGGACGAGTTCAAGCCGCTCCGTCTGATGAACGGGCTCTATCTGCAGCTCCATGCCTACATGCTGCGGGTGGCGATCCCCTACGGCCTGCTGTCCGCGGCGCAGATGCGCAGGCTCGCCCATATTGCCCGGCGCTACGACAGGGGCTACGGCCATTTCACCACGCGCCAGAACATCCAGTACAACTGGCCCAAGCTGGAGGACACGCCCGACATCCTGGCCGAGCTGGCGAGCGTCGAGATGCACGCCATCCAGACCAGCGGCAACAGCTTCCGCAACACCACCACCGACCAATACGCCGGCGTCGCCGCCGACGAGATCGAGGACCCGCGCGTCTACTGCGAGATCATCCGCCAGTGGTCGACCCTGCACCCCGAATTCTCGTTCCTGCCGCGCAAGTTCAAGATCGCGGTCACCGGCGCGCCCAACGACCGCGCGGCGGTGCGCCTGCACGACATCGGCCTCATCATGCGCCGCGGGGACGCCGGCGAGACCGGTTTCGAGGTCATCGTCGGCGGCGGCCAGGGGCGCACCCCGTTCGTCGGCCCGACGATCCGCGAGTTCCTGCCCAAGAAACACCTGCTGTCCTATCTGGAAGCGATCATGCGCGTCTATAACCAGCTCGGGCGGCGGGACAACCTGTTCAAGGCGCGCATCAAGATCCTGGTGCACGAGGCGGGCGCCGAGAAGGTCACCGAAATGGTCGAGGAGGAGTGGCGGCACATCAAGGACGGCGCGCTCGACCTGCCCGCCGAAGAGGTCGAACGCATCCGCGCCCACTTCGCGCCGCCGCCCTACGAAACCCTGGCCGCGGCCCAGCCCGCGTTCGAGGAGAAGAAGCGCGCCGACGGGGCGTTCGCCACCTGGGCGGACACCAACCTCGCCGCTCACAAGGTGCCGGGCTATGCCATCGTCAACCTGTCCCTGAAGCCCGTGGGCGGCATCCCGGGCGACGCCACGGCCGACCAGATGGACGCCGTCGCCGACCTGGCCGAGCACTACAGCTTCGGTGAAATCCGCGTCACCCACGAGCAGAACCTGGTGCTCGCCGACGTCAGGCGGACCGACCTCCATGTCCTGTGGCGCAAGCTGCGGGACATCGGGCTGGCGACGCCCAACCTGGGGCTGGTTTCCGACATCATCGCCTGTCCGGGGCTGGATTACTGCGGCCTCGCCAATGCCCGTTCGATCCCGGTCGCCCAGCGCATCGGCAACCGGTTCGCCGACCTCAAGCGCCAGCACGACATCGGCGAACTGAAGATCAAGATCTCGGGCTGCATCAACGCCTGCGGGCACCACCACGTGGGCCACATCGGCATCCTCGGCCTCGAACGCAAGGGCGAGGAGTACTATCAGATCACCCTTGGCGGCAGCGCCGACCAGGACGCCGCCATCGGCAAGATTATCGGGCCGGCGTTTTCCAGCGAGGACGTGGTCGACGCGGTGGAGACGGTGGTGAACACCTATGTGGAGCTGCGCCAAAACGGCGAGCGCTTCATCGACACCTACCGCCGCGTCGGCAAGGAACCGTTCAAGGAGAGGCTCTATGCCGCTGCTTAAGGACGGCGTGCTGGTGGACGACCCGTGGGTGACCGTCGACGACGGGACCCAGTTGCCCATGGACGGCCCGGCCATGGTCAGCCTGGAGCGCTGGCAGGCGCACCGGGACGAGCTTCTCGGGCGCAACGCGCCGCTCGGCATCCGGCTGAAAAGCGACCAGTCGCCGGCCCTCATCGCCGACGACCTGGACCGCTTCGCCGTGGTCGCGCTGGAGTTCCCGGTGTTCAGGGACGGGCGGGCCTACTCGTACGCGCGGCTGCTCAGGGAGCGGTACGGGTATCGGGGCGAGGTGCGCGCCGTCGGCGAAGTGCTCCGCGATCAGTTCCTGTTCATGCTCCGCTGCGGGTTCGACGCCTTCGAGGTGAGGGACGAAAACGCCGCCGGCCAGTGGCGCGAGGCGGTGTCGGAGATCAGCGTCGTCTACCAGCCCGCCGCCGACAGCCGCACGCCGGTCTGGGCGCTGCGCCACCGCCGATCCGCCGCCGAGTGAACGGCCCTAAGCCGAGCCCGGCCCATGGCCCGCTCACGCCCCCATCGCGGCATATGACAGTCCTCTGACGGCCTGATAGAGTGCGCGCCTGGACCAGGGGCAAGGGAGAAAGCCGTGATCGTCGAACAGATCTGGACCGGGAACGCCTACCGCAACTTCAACTACCTGATCGCCTGCCCGGAAACCGGCGAGGCGCTGGCTATCGATCCCCTCGATCACGGGAAATGCCTGGCCGCCGCCAAGGGGCGCGGCTGGGACATCACCCAGGTGCTGAACACCCACGAGCACGGCGACCACATCGGCGGCAACCGGGCGGTGATCGCCGCCACGGGCGCCACGCTGCTGGCCCACGAGAACGCGAAAGACAAAATCCCCGGCATCGACCGGGGCTTAAGCGCCGGCGACACGATCACCGTCGGCAAGACGGTGGAACTGGAGGTCCTGGACACGCCGGGGCACACCATGAGCCACGTCTGCCTGGTATCCCATACCGACCAGCCGGCGCTGTTCTGCGGCGACACCCTGTTCAACGCCGGGGCCGGCAACTGCCACGGCGGCGGCCACCCGAGCGCGCTGTACGGCACCTTTGCCACCCAGCTTGCCGGGCTCGCGGACGACACGCTCATTTACCCGGGTCACGACTACATCGCCAACAACCTGCGCTTCACCCTCGACCGCGAGCCCGACAACGGGCGCGCGGCGGCGCTGCTCGAAGACATCGCCGACCAGGATCCCAACCACGCCCTGGTCTCGACGCTCGGCCTGGAGAAGGAGATCAACACGTTCTTCAGGCTGCACAGCCCGACGGTGATCAAAACCCTGCGCCAGGCCTTTCCCGACCTGCCGGACAAACCGGACCCGGAAACCGTGTTCCTGAAGCTGCGGGAACTGAGGAATAGCTGGTAACGCCGGTAACGGGAGGCGTGACCGGTGGAACTGAATTAAGGCGACACCTTAAATCCCGTGTCCATCCGTGTTCGACCGCGACCGTTCGCCTTTCCGCGGCAATGATCCTCCGCTTGAAACGCATGTGTTCGTCTGACGCGGATAACCACGGATGGAGGCGGATAAACAACGGTCCGGAGTCGCCGGAACACAACGGCACGTGGCGATGCGAGGTGCGCCCGGCTGTTGTGCAATCCCGTATCACGTCGGGAAATTCAAAATTTATCCGGGGCGGTGAAGGTGGGGATCACCGGGCCGGCCGGTCCTCCTGGCTCCGCCGGTCCCATTGCATGCGCCTGTCCGGAACGCCGCGCCGTTCCCCCTGGGAGCGCTTTTCCACGCCCGTCCACGCCGGCGATGCCGTCGTCGACCGCCGCCTGTCCGCCCCCGACCTGATTTCCAGGTCCAGCCGTCTGTCCGGGGTCGACCGTCTTTCCCGGCCCCACCGCCGTCCGACTTCGGCGCGCCGGTCCGCGCCGGCCCGTCTGTCCTCGCCGGCTTGTGGCACCTCTTCCTGCCGCCGCTCCCGGTAACCCCTTTTGTCCCTCACCATCGGGGAATCCTCCCGAATTTCGGTGTAAACGGTTTCCAGGTTCTGCAAAAAAGGATACAACTTTTCACAAGCCGAACACACATGTGTTTTGGGACCGCAATCGTCGCCCACGTCGATTCCAGTCCCATGGTGTTCAAAGGCGCGGTGACAGGGAACCAAGGTGTCCGGGCAAATCAAGGAAGGGTCCCCTGTGGGCCACGGCCAATCCTCCGGTCAGCCCCAGCTTCGCGACGTCTCCGACGAGGCGCTGCGCCGTATTCTCGCCTTTCATCGGAAGTGGCTGGATTCGGAAGGCAAGGAAAGCACCAGGGCCAACCTGACCCGTGCCAGGCTGCGCAAGGCCGACCTCCGTGTCGCCAAACTGCGCAAAGCCGACATGCGCCGGGCCTACCTGCGCGTCGCCAGGCTCCAGGGCGCCGACCTGCGCGGCGCCAAGCTCCAGGGGGCCGACCTGCGCGTCGCCAAGCTCCAGGGGGCCGACCTGCGCGGCGCCAATTTCCAGAAGGCCGACCTGCGCGTCGCCCAATTGCAAAAGGCCGACATGCGCAAGGCCGACCTGGGAGACGCCAATCTCATCCAGGCCGATCTCCGGGAAGCCAACCTGCAGGAGGCCGTGCTCGTGCGCGCCAACCTCCAGGGCGCCGACCTGCGCGGCGCCAACCTGCAGAAGGCCGACCTGGGCGGCGCCAATCTGCGCGCGGCGGACCTGCGCAAGGCCGATTTCCACGAGGCCAAACTGGTCCAGGCCGACCTTCGGGGAGCGAAACTCCAGAAGGCTTACCTGCTTGGCGCCGACCTTCACGGAGCCAACATGCACGGCGCCGATCTGGACCAGGCGGATCTGCGTGTCGCCAATCTCCAGGGTGCCGACCTGGGCGCCGCCAACCTCCGCAAGGCCGACCTCAGGGTGGCCAAGCTTCCGGCCGCCGACCTGGCCGGCGCCAACCTCCAGGGCGCCTTTCTGCGCGCCGCCAACCTGGAGAAAGCCGACCTTGGGGCGGCCAAGCTCCACGGCGCCAATCTCCAGGGCGCCGACCTGCGCGGCGCCAACCTGCAGGGAGCCTACCTTCAGGGGGCCGACCTGTGGGGCGCCTACGTCCAGAACGCCAACCTGTGGGGAGTGCACCTTCAAGGCGCCAACCTGCGCAAGGCGGATTTCCAGGGCGCCAACCTCATCCAGGCCGATCTCCACGGCGCCAACCTTCAGGGCACGGACCTGCGCGTGGCCAACCTCCAGGGCGCACGTCTCTGCGTCACCCAGCTCCAGGGGGCCAACCTGCGTGCCGCGAAACTGCAGAGAGCCGACCTTGCCGACGCCAAGCTCCAGGGGGCAAACCTGAGGGGCGCCAACCTGCAGGCGGCCAATCTCAAGGGTGCCAACCTGCGCGGCGCCAACCTCCAGGGCGCCGACCTTCGCGAGGCCGTCCTCCACGGCGCCGACTTGCGGGACGCCAAGAACCTGACCCAGGTCCAGCTTGACAAGGCGTCCACGGACCGCGCCACCCGGCTGCCCGACGGCCTGACCATCGATCCGGGCGTGGAATAGTCCCGAAGGTCGGAACCACCGGGTCGTTTTGACCTGAGAAGCCGGTGACCGCGGGCCGCCCGCCGCGGCCGGTGGCGGTGCATCCGGGAATCGCACCCTTCCACGGCGCAAATCCACTTGACATATCGCTTTTGTCCCTCATTTCTAATGGTGACCAAAATGGTCATAATTATAGGGAAGGCCGGTTTCGTGAGGTTGAGTGCCAGGGGGCGGTATGCGGTGATGGCGATGGCGGACTTGGCCGGCTACGGCGGCGGCTTGCCCAAGGCGCTGGCGGACATCGCGCAGCGCCAGGTGATCTCTCTGTCGTACCTGGAGCAGATTTTCGCGCAGTTGAGGCGAAACGGGCTGGTCAAGAGCGTGCGCGGCCCGGGCGGCGGATACCTTCTCGCCCGCCCGCCCGCCGAAACGGCCATAGCCGACATCATGATGGCGGTGAACGAGCCGGCCCGCGAACCGCGCCCGGCGGCGGCTCGCCCCGGTGGGGCGCCGGCTCCGTGACGGAGTCCCTTTGGGAAGAGGTCGACAACCGGATATACTTGTTTCTGAACTCCGTGACCCTGGCGGACGTCTGCGAAAAGCGCGTTCTCGGGCTCAGCGGGGTGATGCACCAGGAGGCCGCCGATGCGCCGGCGGCCCATTTGCCGGCAGGGAATCCCGGAGTGGACGACGGCGTGGAGCATAAGCCGCGGGCCCGGGCACGGAGATGAGGTCTGCGATCGTCCCCGGCGCCCACTCCGCCCCGGTCGCCGGTCGCCGGACCGATTGGGAAAGGACAGTGGTTCCATGATCAGATTGAGCAGGATGGCGGATTACAGCGTCGTTTTGATGACCTATCTGGCAAGCCATGCCGAGCGGCCGCAAAGCGCCCTCGATCTGACATGTGCCAGCGGGTTGCCGGGACCGACCGTGGGCAAGCTGTTGAACATGCTGGCGCGGGCCGGTCTGCTGACCTCCTTTCGCGGCGTCGGCGGAGGATACGCGCTCACCCGCACCCCCGGGGACATCTCGGTGGCCGAGGTCATCCACGCCGTGGACGGGCCGATCGCATTGACCGAATGCATCCACGATACGGCCGGCGAATGCGATCTCGAGGCGTCGTGTCCGGCCCGCGGCAGCTGGCAGGTGATCAACGATGTGGTGAGGAGGGCGCTGAGCAGCGTTTCCCTTGCCGACGTGATCATCGCCGCGCCCGTTGCCATCCGAGGCGGAGCGTTTGCCGCCATGGGCAATACCACAGAGCTTTCGGTGAAGGAGAACTGACATGGCCGTGGCTTCCGATACCGCCAAGACCATCGAGTCCGCGACCGGTGGGGACTACAAGTACGGCTTCGTCACCGACATCGACATGGACTTTGCGCCGCGCGGCCTCAACGAGGACATCGTCCGCTTCATCTCGGCGAAAAAGAACGAGCCCGATTGGTTGCTCGAGTGGCGGCTGAAGTCTTATCGCCGCTGGCTCACCATGACCGAGCCCAGGTGGGCGCGGGTCCGCTACGCCGCCATCGACTATCAGGCCGCGTACTACTACGCGGCGCCGAAGTCCACGGAACTGCTGGATAGCCTGGACGAGGTCGATCCCGAATTGTTGCGCACCTATGAAAAGCTCGGCATTCCGCTGGAAGAGCAGAAAATGCTTGCCGGGGTGGCGGTGGACGCCGTCTTCGACAGCGTTTCGGTGGCCACCACGTATAAGGAGAAGCTTGCCGAGGAGGGAATCATCTTTTGCTCCTTCTCCGAAGCCGTGCAGACGCAGCCCGAACTGGTGCGCAAGTACCTGGGCTCGGTGGTTCCGTATTCGGACAACTTCTATGCCACGCTGAATTCGGCGGTCTTCAGCGACGGCAGTTTCGTCTATATCCCCCGCGGCGTGCGCTGCCCCATGGAACTGTCCACGTACTTCCGCATAAACGCCGAGAACACCGGGCAGTTCGAACGCACGCTGGTCATCGCCGATGCGGGCAGCTACGTCAGCTACCTGGAAGGCTGCACGGCCCCCATGCGCGATGAGAACCAGCTCCACGCGGCGGTGGTGGAGCTCGTCGCGCTCGATGACGCCCAGATCAAATACTCGACGGTGCAGAACTGGTATCCCGGCGACAAGGACGGCAAGGGCGGCATTTTCAATTTCGTCACCAAACGCGGCGCCTGCCGGGGCGTGAACTCGAAGATCTCATGGACGCAGATCGAGACCGGCTCGGCGATCACCTGGAAGTATCCGAGCTGTATCCTCCAGGGCGACAACTCGGTGGGCGAGTTCTACTCGGTCGCCGTCACCAACAACCATCAGCAGGCCGATACGGGCACCAAGATGATCCATATCGGCAAGAACACCCGCAGCACGATCATCACCAAGGGCATTTCCGCCGGCAAGGGCCAGAACACCTACAGGGGCCAGGTGAAAATCCTGCCGGGGGCCGACGGCGCACGCAATTATACCCAGTGCGACGCCCTGCTCATTGGCGACCAGTGCGGCGGCCACACCATTCCCTACATCGAGGTCCGCAACCCCACCGCCCACGTGGAACACGAGGCGACCACGTCGAAGATCAGCGACGACCAACTGTTCTATTGCATGCAGCGCGGCCTGTCGGCGGAGGACGCCATATCGATGATCGTCAACGGGTTCTGCAAACAGGTTCTCATGGAACTGCCCATGGAATTCGCGGTCGAGGCGCAGAAGCTCCTGGATATCAGCCTCGAAGGCAGTGTCGGGTGAGCCCCGGCACCAAAACGGAGACACACACGTGGCAAAAAAGACCCCCTTGCTGGAGGTAAAAGACCTGCACGTGAAGGTCGAGGGCAAGAACATCCTTCGCGGCATCGATCTCACGGTCAAGGCGGGAGAGGTGCACGCGGTCATGGGTCCCAACGGGTCGGGCAAGAGCACCCTGGCGCACGTGCTGGCCGGCCGTGAAGGGTACGAGGTGACCAAGGGCGGCGTCCGCTTCGCGGGAAGCGATCTTCTTGCCATGGCGCCCGAGGAACGGGCCCGCGAAGGCCTGTTTCTGGCCTTCCAGTATCCGGTCGAGATACCGGGCGTGAGCGGCATGAACTTCCTCAAATCGGCCCTGAACGAGATGCGCAAGCATCGCCGGCTGCCCGAGCTCGACGCCATGGATTTCCTCACCCTGGCGCGCGAGAAGATGCGGCTTCTCGAGATCGACGAGAAGCTCATCCAGCGCGCCGTGAACGTCGGCTTCTCGGGCGGCGAGAAGAAGCGCAACGAGGTCTTCCAGATGGCCATGCTCGAGCCCAGGCTGGCGGTGCTGGACGAGACCGATTCGGGGCTCGATATCGACGCCCTCAAGATCGTCGCCAACGGCGTCAATTCCATGCGCAGCCCCGACCGGGCGATCATCCTCATCACCCATTACCAGCGCCTGCTCGATTACGTGGTCCCCGACAAGGTGCACGTCCTGGCGCACGGCCGCATCGCCAAGTCCGGCGGCAGGAAATTGGCGCTGGAACTGGAAAAGAAGGGCTACGGGGCGTTCGGCCAGTCCGCTGCGAGCGTCGCCGCCTGACCCGTCCCCGTAAAGCATTGCAACACATGAGGCCGTCCCGTCAATGAGACGTGAACATCCATTCAGCGCGCCGTATGTCGCCCAGTTTACAAGGGCGCGGGCAACCTTGCCCGGACGCGGCCTGCCGTGGCTGAGCGGCCTGCGCGACAGGGCGATCGAGCGCTTCTCGTCCCTGGATTTCCCGACGCCCAAGGTGGAAGAATGGAAATTCACCAACCTGGCGCCGCTGACGAAAACGGTCTTCGGCCCCGGTCCCGCAAAGGCCGGCGAGGATGCCGGGGACGCGGTTCAGGGATTTCTCATGGAGGAGACACCCTGTCATCTCCTGGTCTTCGTGGACGGCCGCTACCGGCCGCGGCTTTCGGCCGTTGGCGATCTGCCGGCGGGGGCCGAGGTCACCACCCTTGCCGCCGCCCTCAAAGCCCGCCCGGACATGCTGGAAAGCCACCTCGGCGGCGGCACGGCCATCGACGAAAAACCGTTCGTGGCGCTCAACACCGCCTTCATGGCCGACGGCGCGGTGCTCACCCTCGAACCCGGCGTCGCCCTCGATCGGCCGGTCCATTTCCTGTACATGGCGAGCGCGCACGAGGCGCCGGTGGTCACCCACCCGCGCACCTTGGTCCTCGCCGGCCGGGGAAGCGCGGCGACGGTGCTTGAAAGCTATATCGGGGCCGGCTCCCGGACCTACTGGACCAATGCGGTAACCGACGTGGTGGTGGACGAGGGCGCCGCCCTCAAGCACTACCGGCTTCAGGCCGAAGGCGCCAAGGCCTTTCACATCGCCGCCACCGAGGTCCGCCTGGCCAGGGACAGCCGGTACGAGAGTTTCGTCCTTGCGGTGGGCGGGCGTCTGGCGCGCAACGAGATCGCGGCGTCGCTCAACGGCATCAACATCGACTGCCGTCTCAGCGGCGCCTATCTGGCGCGCGACCGGCAGCACATCGACAACACCACGCTTATCGATCACGCCCAGCCGGAATGCCACAGCCGCCAGGTTTACAAGGGCGTGCTCGACGGCAAGGCCCATGCCGTGTTCCAGGGCAAGATCGTCGTCCGCCCCCAGGCCCAGAAGACCGACGCCCACCAACTCAACAAGAACCTGCTGCTCTCCGAGACCGCCCGCGTCGACACCAAGCCCGAGCTGGAGATCCACGCCGACGACGTGAAATGCTCCCACGGCGCCAGCGTCGGCGAGCTCGACACCGAGGCGCTGTTTTATTTGCGGGCGCGCGGCATCGACGCCGGGCACGCCCGCAACATGCTGATTGAAGCCTTCGTCGGCGAGA
This sequence comes from Pseudomonadota bacterium, assembly GCA_022572335.1. Taxonomy (GTDB): domain Bacteria; phylum Pseudomonadota; class Alphaproteobacteria; order Rhodospirillales; family 2-02-FULL-58-16; genus JACZQZ01. The sequence goes on along the minus strand of JACZWD010000003.1, from coordinate 2,810 downwards.
CCTTCGAGCACATCTCGTCGCCGCCGATGCGGGCCCATCTCGAGCGCATGGCGTCGTCGTGGCTGCCGTCGCGCCACCAAGGCGGCGCGCCATGACCACCGCCGCCGGCATACGCCGCCAGGTGCAGCGGGATTCGGACCGCCTGGCGTTCGACGTGCGACGGGTGCGCGAGGACTTCCCCATCCTCAAACAGCGGGTCAATGGGCGGCCCCTGGTCTTTCTCGACAGCGCCGCCAGCGCCCAGAAGCCGCGCGCCGTGATCCGCGCCGTCCAGCAGTGCTACGAACGGGAGTACGCCAACATCCACCGCGGCGTGTACTTCCTTAGCGAACGGGCCACCGAGCTGTTCGAAGGGGCCCGGGTCAAGGTCCAGCGCTTCCTGGGCGCCCGCGAGGCGCGCGAGATCATCTTCGTGCGCGGCGCCACCGAGGCGATCAATCTGGTCGCCCAGACCTACGGGCGCAAATTCCTCAACCGCGCCGACGAGGTGGTGCTCTCCACGTTGGAGCATCATTCCAACATCGTGCCGTGGCAGATGCTGCGCGACGAAAAGGGCCTGACCCTTCGCATCATCCCGATCGACGATTCGGGCGCCCTCAGGATGGAGGAATACGAGAAGCTTCTCGGCACGCGGACCAAGCTGGTCGCCGTCACCCATTGTTCGAACGCGCTGGGCATCGTTACCCCGGTCAAGGAGATCATCCGCCTCGCCCACGAGAAGGGAATCCCCGTGCTCGTCGACGGCTGCCAGGCGGTTCCCCACATGCCGGTGGACGTGCGCGACCTGGACTGCGACTTCTATGTCTTCTCCGGACACAAGCTGTACGGCCCGTCCGGGATCGGGGCGCTCTACGGCAAGGCGGCGCTGCTCGAGGCCATGCCGCCCTACCAGGGCGGCGGCGACATGATCAGCACGGTCACCTTCGAGAAGACCGAATACAACGTCATCCCCCACAAGTTCGAGGCCGGCACGCCCAATATCGCCGGCGCCATCGGCCTCGGCGCCGCCATAGATTACGTGAGCGGGCTGGGTTTCGACGAGATCGTCGACCATGAACAAGAGCTGCTCGAGTACGCCACCGAGGCCCTTGCGGAAACCAATTCCCTGCGCCTTTTCGGAACCGTCGAGGACAAGGTCTGCATCCTGTCGTTCATCATCGAAGGGGTGCACCCCCATGACATCGGGACGATCCTCGACCACGAAGGGATCGCCATCCGCGCCGGCCATCACTGCGCGCAGCCGCTGATGGACCGCTTCGGCGTCACCGCCACGGCGCGGGCCTCGTTCGGCCTGTACAACACCCGGGAAGACGTCGATGCCCTGGTGGCGGGCGTGCGCAAGGCGGTGGAGTTCTTCGGATGACGTTCGATCTGCGCGAACTCTACCAGGAGGTCATTCTCGATCATGCCAAGCAGCCGCGGAACTTCGGCCATCCGCCGGCCTGCAACCGCCAGGCGAAGGGGCACAATCCCCTGTGCGGGGACCGCCTGACCGTCTACCTGACCATCGAGGACGGCGTGGTGACGGATGCGGCGTTCGAGGGCGCCGGATGCGCCATATCCATGGCCTCGGCGTCGCTGATGACCGAGATGGTGAAAAACAAGACCGAAGCCGAGGCCCACAGCCTGTTCGAGCTGTTCCACGCCCTGGTCGCCGGCGACCAGGGCGAAAACGCCGAAAACGCCGGGGACGGCGCGGACCTGGGCAAACTCGCCGTTTTTTCCGGGGTCCGGGAATATCCCGTGCGCGTGAAATGTGCTACCCTTCCCTGGCATGCGTTCGCGGCCGCGCTCAAGGGAAAGCAGGACGACGTGACGACCGAGGAGTAACGCGGCAGGCGGCGCCCTGCCACGGCACGTGAGATGGACAAAAAGGACTCTGCAAACACCATGCCCGACACCGGGGGAACAACCGAACAGGCGGCGGCGCCCGCCGCGGAAAGCCTGGAGGACCGGGTCCATGCCGCGCTGCGCGGCGTGTACGATCCGGAGATCCCGGTCAATATCCACGATCTCGGGCTCATTTACGACGTCCGCATCGCGCCCGGGGGAAAGGTGGATATCAAGATGACCCTGACGGCGCCCGGCTGTCCGGTGGCCGGCACCATGCCGGGGATGGTCGAAAACGCGGTGGCCGCGGTCGACGGCGTCAGCCACGTGGACGTGGAGCTGGTCTGGGACCCGCCGTGGAACCAGGACATGATGTCCGACGTCGCGCGCCTTGAACTGGGATTCATGTAAAGGCAAGGGAATCGAGGACTGCCATGACGACACCGTTCAAAACGATCACGCTCACCGACGCCGCCGCGGCGCGGATCAAGGCGGTGCTCGCCCAGAGCGAGGCGTCCGTGCTCGGCCTGCGCGTCGCCATCCAGACCAAGGGGTGCTCGGGGCTGTCCTACGTCATCGAGTACGCGCGGGAACAAGGGCCCGGCGACGAGGTGGTCGAGGACAAGGGCGTGAAGATCTTCATCGACCCCAAGGCGATGATGTTTCTCATCGGCTCCGAGATGGACTACGTCGAGGGCAAGCTCGAGTCCGGGTTCCAGTTCAAGAACCCCAACGAAAAAAGCCGCTGCGGCTGCGGCGAATCGTTCAACGTCTGAGCCGTTTTACTTGAACCGACGAGGACAAAGGGGCGTTGCCCCTTTGCATCCCCACCAAGGGCCGACGGCCCTTGGAACCCGATTGACGGGGTCCAGGGGTTAACCCCTGGCGGGGGGCGTGGGGGCGGAGCCCCCTCCATGGCCGTAAGGCCACCAGCCGGCAATCACAGGGACCCTTCGGTCGGGAGGCACTTGAAACCGGGG
>JACZWD010000130.1 GCA_022572335.1 Pseudomonadota bacterium | reverse complement strand
ACCCAGCAGTTCCATGTAGCTGGTCCTGTTGTATTTGGGGCCCTTGAGCAGGGTGCCGAACGCCTTTCCCGTCCCCGCCAGCACCGGTTTGGCGTTGGCGATGGGGTAATACCAAGGGGCGCTGATCATGACTCATAGAGATCGCGTAGGCGGCTCGTCGGGCAGGAGGAAAGGTGCAGGCGATGCGGCGCATCCACCCTCCGCAGCGGCAGCGCCGCTGCTGCGGAGGACGGGTCGTCAAAACTTTTCGACGCCCTCCGACGGGCCGCATACGCGACCGCAACGGCGGCTTACCAAGGCTTTCGGACGGCGTCGCGCACGTTTCGCGATGCCCCGCATCGCCACGGCGCACGCTTAGGGCCGAAAACCTTGGCAAGCCGTCCCTATGGGTCATGATCAGCGCCCCTTGGTATAAGCGCCGATGCCGGCGCCGAAGATGATGACGAACTCGAAGGGCTGCCATAGAACGTCCAGGTGGCCGCCGGGCGCCTCGTACCCGCCGATCACGCTGGCGAAGACGATCACCGCTCCGATGACGAAGAACATGCGGAATCCTCAAGAACCTTCCGCCGGGCCGCCCGTGGGACCACGCACACGCCGCCACGCGCGCATTGTCTTCTCTTGCCCGCCGGCTATAGTCTTTCCATCATGAAGAATACGGACTCGACCCTCGACAAATCGCAAACCATCGCCGCGAATGCGCATTTTGTTCCCCCGACCGCTTTCCAGTGACCACCGGCCTCCGGGCATCGCAGCGCGGCCTGCCGGTGGGGGTCTGCCGGCGTGATGTTGGATTCGCGCCGATTCCGCGGTGCCCTCGGGCGCTTCGCCACGGGCGTCACCGTGGTCACCGGCCTGATGCCGGACGGCTCGCCCGTCGGCGTGACCGTAAACGCCTTCACCTCGCTTTCCCTGCGGCCGCCGCTGGTGCTCATCTCCCTTGCCAACACCACGGTCTGCCTTGACGCCTTCGTCAAGGGCGACCGGTTTGCGATCAACGTGCTCGGAGAAGACCAGCGCCCCCTCTCGCTCGCCTTCGCCACCCGGCGCAAGGACAAGTTCAAGGACCTCGTCTACGAGACCTGGGACAGCGGCTGTCCCATCCTGCCCGGTTGCCTGGCCAACCTGGAATGCACCCGGATAACGGTCCACCAGGGGGGCGATCATGTGGTCGTCATCGGCGAAGTGAACCGCATGGAGCACAGCGAAGACGGAAACCCCTTGCTGTACTACCGCGGCTCCTATGCCCGCCTTGGCGAAGAAATCTAGGCGGACGTGCTGCTCAACAGCCGGGTGGGGAAGCCGGCGTCGGAGAGCCGCCGGAGGAGTTCGCGCACGTGCTCCGGGTCCACGGTTTCGAGGACCACATCGACCTCGGCCAGCCTGACGGGCACGTCGTAGAACAGGCGCTGGTGATAGATTTCGACGATGTTGCCGCCGCAATCGCCGATCAACCCGGCCACCTTGGCGAGCACCCCCGGGGCGTCCGTGATCTCGACCCGCATGCTCACCAGGCGCCCGGCGCGCACCAGACCCCGCATGAGGACGGAAGACAGCAGCCGGGAATCGATGTTGCCGCCGGAAACCACGAGGCCCACTTTTTTGCCCTGGAAACGGTCGGGATTACCCACGAGCGCGGCCAGGGCGGCCGCCCCCGCCCCCTCGACAACCAGGCGCTGGACCTCCAGGTAGGTCTGCACGGCCCGCTCCAGGGACTCCTCGTCGACCAGCAGGATTTCCGAGACCAGCTCTTCGATGATGGGCCGGGTCAGGGTTCCGGGAACCTTGACCGCGATGCCGTCGGCGATGCTGTGACCGCTCCCGCCCGGCGCCTCGCCGCGCAGGGCGTTGACCATGGACGGGTAAAGGGCCGCCTCGACGCCGACGATCTCGATCCCGGGCTTGAGCGCCTTGGCGGCGGTGGCGATGCCGGCGATCAAACCGCCGCCGCCGACGGGAACCACGATAACCTCCAGGTCGGGATGGTCGGCCAGCATCTCGAGCCCGATGGTGCCCTGGCCGGCGATGATCTTCTCGTCGTCGTAGGGATGGATGAACTGAAGGCCCCCGGCGTCGGCCAGGTGCCGGGCATGGTCCCCGGCCTCGCCCAGGTCCCTGCCGTGCAGCACGACGCGGGCGCCCAGCGCCTCGGTGCGCGCCACCTTGGTGAACGAGGTGCCCTCGGGCATGACGATGGTCGCCGGGATGCCCCGACGGCGGGCGTGGAACGCCACCCCCTGGGCGTGATTGCCGGCCGACGCCGCGACGACTCCGGCCTTGGCCGCGGCGGCGTCCATGCCGGCCAGCCTGACCAGCGCCCCGCGCGGCTTGAAGGAGCCGGTGGGCTGCAGGTTCTCCAGCTTGAGAACCACCTGCGCCCCGCTCATGGCCGATATGGTCTCCGAGGGGATTGAGGGCGTGCGCAGGACCTCGCCGTCCAGCACCTCGGCGGCGGCGCGGATGTGGTCAAGGGAAAGGGTCATGGCTGACTTTCATTGTGTGGCCCGCGGGGCAGGGGGGACAAGCCTGAACACGCCCTCGGCCACCGCTTCCAGGTCACCGCGTTTAAGTCCCAGGCGCATGTAACGGCCGTCGCGCCAGTCGCCCATGAGGTCCCCGTAATGGGGTGACAGGGGATTGCCCGACTGGCCCGTGGCGATCATGAAGCGCGATTGCGCCAGGTCCGAGAGATCGTAGATGGCGCGGTACCCCGGCCCGTGGATGTCGGCGAACGGGTGTTCGGGATCGGCGACGCGGCTGGCTCCCCGGTTGACCGTATAGGCGCCGCCGTCGGTGGCGATCGCCAGATCGGCAAAGCGGCCGATCACCGGCAGCCCGGTGAAGATCCGGTGGCGGAACCGGGCCCGGTGCATGTCCCCCCAGCGCCAGTCCTCGAAACGCCCGCCGAAGCGCCCGGCAAGCTGATCGAGGGCCGCCTCCAGGGCCGCCGCGATGCGGCTTTTGCAGTCCTCCACCGGGGAGGTACGGACGTCGTCGCACCATTCCCGGCGCCGGGTCAGGACGAAGGCGGTGAACGCGGGCCGGAAGCCCCAGAAGCTTGGGAACAGGCCGCCCAGCTCGTCGGCGTAGACGGCGCGGTTGAGTTCGCGCATCCAGGCGGCGAAGATCAGCGGCTCCGGCCGGCGGCGCGACATGGTCGCGTCCCAATCGCGCATCAGGGCGAGCGCCCGGCGTTCCCTCTCGCCGGCCGGGTCGATGTCGAGCATCAATGGCAGCAGGTGCCGGGCCATGAGAGACAGGGTGTCGCGCTGGATGTCCGCCGTGCTATCCAGCGACTGGGGCCCTCCGTCCAGGAGATCGAGGATGCGCCGCGCCCGGTAGGGCGGCGCCCAGTGGTCGGAGATAAAGTGGGGATAGCCGGCGGGAGCGACCTTGTTGTTGGCGTTGACGATGCGCCCCTTGCCGGGGTTGAAGGCCCTGGGCAGCTCGGCAAAGGGGACGACTCCGACCCAGTCGCCTTCCCCGGTCCAGCCGCGCGACGGAACGCGGCCCTGGCCGCTCCTGCGCATGGGCACCCGGCCGGCGGCGTAGAACCCGATGTTGCCCTCGGTATCGGCGTACACCACGTTCATCTGGGGCGCGTGGAAGTCCTTCATGGCGGCAACGAAGTCCTCCCAGCCGTCGGCCCGGTTGAGCCGGTACAGGGCCTCCACCGTGCGGTCGTCCTCATCGAGGGCGGTGGCGGCGAGGGCCAGCACCCGGCCCTCGCCGGCGACGCCCGGCGCCTCGCCCGGCGCGTCGGAAATCACCGGGCCATGCCGGGTCTGGCGCACCTTCACCACCACGTCGTCGGCGTCGCGCACGGCGATGACCTCGTCGCGCGTGGCCAGGGGCCGATACCCCCCGGGCGTCATGTAGCGGCCGCCGTCCTCGGGATCGAGCCGCTCTACGAACAGGTCCTCCACGTCGCCATGGGTGCCGGTCATGCCCCAGGCGATGCGGCGGTTGTGGCCGAGCAGCATAAAGGGGACACCGGGGGCGGTGGCGCCGGCGACCTCCAGGCCGGGGGCCACGATGCGGGCCAGGTACCACAAAATCGGGACGCCGAAGCCGAGATGGGGATCGTTGGCGAGGATCGGCTTGCCGCTCGCGGTGCGCGTTCCCGCCACCACCCAGGCGTTGGAGGCGCCGCGCGGCGTTCCCGCCGGCTCCAGCGCCGCCAGAGCATCCAGGGGCAACCCCTTGTAGAGTCCCGCCAAATCCTCGGCCGTCACCGGCCCTCCGGCGGGGTAGGGAGGCCACATCTCGGCGATCCTCTCGGGCGCCAGGCGGCCGGCGAGGCGGGCGCGCAGGATCTCGTCCCTGCGGTTGCCGCTGAGCCGGAGCGCCATGAGCCTTGCCCACAGAAGCGAATCGGTGGGGCGCCACGGCTCCGGCGCGTAGCGCAGCAAAAGAAACTCGGGCGGCAGCGCTCCTTTGTGTCCCTCGATCCAGGCGTTGACGCCGGCGGCATAGGACACCAGCGCCCGGCGCACCTGCGGGTCCATTCGGGCGTATTGCCGCTCCGTCAGGCGGTTGAGCCCCAGCACCCGCATGAAGCGGTCCGAGGGAAGGGCGCGCGGCCCCAGCACTTCGGCCAGACGGCCGGCCCCAAGGCGGCGCATCATCTCCATCTGCCACAGGCGGTCCTGGGCGTGGACGAAACCGAGGGCCAGGGTGGCGTCCGCCGCGGAGCCGGCGTAGATGTGGGGAACGCCGCGGGCGTCGCGCACGATATCGACGGCATCGTCGAGGCCGGCGGCCTCCATGGTCCCGTCCGCGTCGGGCACGGAGGTGAAAACCCAGTAGGCGCCGGCGGCGGTCACCACGAGCAAGAGGACGGCAAGCCAAAGGGCGGCCAATCCCAACACCCGTATTATCCGTTTCGGCCCTTTCATAGCGTAGGGGTGTTTTATGCGCCTTTTCAATAGGTTATGCGCGGCTCTTCACAAGCACCTATAAATTGGCCGCGAACCCGGTCCAGGGTACGGACCGGTTCACGGGAACCCTGTCCCGCGCCTGGAACGGGACGCGGGTGTGAAAGACGCCATCGGGCACCGGCTTGTCAACGCCCGACAGCGGCCAAGAGGGTGCCTGACCACGGGTGCCGCCCGGGCCATGGCGGGCCGGTGGTTGCCGCCGCCGGCCCGGTTGTTTATGGTTGCCCGGGCCTGCCTTCGCCGGAGCGGCCTGCCCTCCGTACGACTTCGGGAGGCGGGAGCCCCGGCTTCGCGCAGGCAGGCGCCGCGGCCCTACCGACCATGCGCCGCTCCTTTCCACCAAATCGACAGAGGCGACATGAAACGAAACGCCGGTCCCCTGCACGACCTTCGGGTGTTCGACCTGACCCGTATCCTGGCCGGGCCGACGTGCACGCAAATCCTCGGCGACCTGGGCGCGGACGTGATCAAGGTCGAACGGCCGGGCAGCGGCGACGACACGCGCAACTTCGCGCCCCCGTTCATCAAGGACGACCACGGAAAGGATACCGGCGAGAGCGCCTACTTCTGCAGCTCGAACCGCAACAAACGCTCCATCACCCTCGACCTGACGCCGCCCGACGGCCAGGACCTGGCGCGGCGGCTGATCGCCACCTGCGACATCCTGGTGGAGAATTTCAAGGTCGGCGGCCTGGCCAAGTACGGCCTGTCCTACGAGCAGATTAAGGCCGACTGCCCGAAGCTGATCTATTGTTCGATCACCGGTTTCGGCCAGACCGGCCCCTATGCCACCCGGCCCGGGTACGACGTCCTGATCCAGGCCATGGGCGGGTTCATGAGCGTGACCGGCGCCGCCGACGGAGGGCCGCAAAAGGGCGGCGTCCCCATCGGCGACATCATCGCCGGATTGTATGCCACGATCGCCATCAACGCCGCGCTGCGCCACCGCGAGGTGACCGGCGAGGGACAGTACATCGACATCGGCATGCTCGACACCCAGGTGGCGACGCTGACCATCATGGGGCTCAATTACCTTGCCACCGGCGAGGCGCCGAAGCGCCTGGGCAACGCCCATCCCAACATCGTGCCTTACGAATCCTTCGCCACCGCCGACGGGAACATCATCCTGGCCGTCGGCAACGACGCCCAGTTCCAGCGTTTCTGCGAGTTCGCCGGCGTGCCGGAACTGGCGTCGGACGACAGGTTCCGCACCAACGGCGCGCGCGTGCGCAACCGCGACGACCTTATCGGCAGGCTGGTTCCGATCGTCGCCGGGCATCCGTCGCGCCACTGGCTCGACGGGCTGGAGGCCCTGAACGTCAGCTGCGGGCCGATCAACACCATCGACCAGGTGTTCGCCGACCCCCAGGTCAAAGCCCGCGGCATGGAAATCGAGATGGACCATCCGGAAACCGGCGACGCACCGGTTCGCCTGATCGCCAGTCCGATCCGGATGTCGGCGACCCCGGCCTCGCACCGGTATCCTCCGCCCACCCTCGGCCAGCACACCGACGAAGTCATGGAGGAGATTCTCGGGCTGGACGAAAAGGACCTGGCGGATTTGCGCCAGCGGAGCGTGATCTAGCCGGACATTTTAAAACTCTTTTGTACCTAGCGGGACAACCCGGCATGAGAATTACGTACAGTGGTCGAACGAACACCCGATAAAGAGTTTTTTACAAAAGTCGTTGGCGTCACAAAAAGCAACCCCGATGGCTCGTCCCGCCAGGACATCATTGCCCGCTGCAAGATCGGCGAGGACCTGGAGCTGATCCACCAACCGAACAATCGCCATGATCCCAACGCGATTGCTGTTCACCGCCGCGAAACAGGCGAGCAGATAGGGTTTCTCAACCGCGATCTGGCATCCGATCTTGTCCGTGACGCCGCAGCCGGTAAGGATTTTTCCGCCGAAATCAGCGACCTGACCGGCGGCGGATTCTTTGCTAAAAAGACGCGCGGCGTAAATATCAAGATCGGAATTTACAGACCCCGGTAGCGCTATCCCGGCGCCGGGGACAGGAGGGACCGCTTCCATGGCTCTTACCGTTACCCCCGTGGACGGCGGCTTCGCCGGCGAGGTCGCCGGCCTGGAGTTGTGGTCGGACCTCGACCGGGCGGCCGTCGAGGCGATCCGGGAGGCATGGAGCACTTGCGGCGTTCTCGTTTTCCGCCGCCAAGTCCTGACCGAGGACGAACTGGTGGCGTTCGCCGCCCGGTTCGGCGAACCGGTCGCCATCGTGCGCGCCGACTGGGCGTCGAACGCGCGCCCCGAGGTCACCCACATCTCCAACCTGAAAGACGCCGACGGCAGGCCCATCGGGCGTCCGGGCAGCGGCGAGGTCGCCTGGCACACGGACCAGTCCTACCGGGCCCGCCCGGCGACGGGCACGTTCCTTTATGCCGTCGAGGTTCCGGGCGACGGCGGCAACACCTATTTCGCCAACCTCCAGCTCGCCTACGAGGCCCTGCCCCGGCGCATCAAGGACAGGATCGCGGGGCGCCGGGGCATCTTCAGCTACGCCCGGCGGGTGACCGGCTACGAGGACGAAAAGCCGCTTCCCGAAGAGGTCAGGAAGGAAACTCCCGACGTCACCCATGCGCTGACCCAGGTCCATCCGCTCACCGGCCGCACGTCGCTGTACATCGATCCCAGCACCGTCACCGGCATCGAAGGCCTGCCGGCGGAGGAGGGCAGGGCGCTGCTGGACG
>JACZWD010000129.1 GCA_022572335.1 Pseudomonadota bacterium | reverse complement strand
GTTCCGGCCAGCGCCCCGGCCCACTTTTCCGCCGACGGCGGCACCCGCATCACGGGCGTGAAGAAGCTGGTCGTGGTGAACAGCACGACCACGGCGCCGAGCAGGCCGAAGAGCGTGTTGGGTTCGATGTTGACCACGATCCGCGCGCCGACCCAGATGAACACCAGAAGACAGGCGATCATCGGCCAGAAGCGCCGCAAGGGCTCCATCAGGTTGCCCGATTGCACCGTCATCCAAAGATTGGTCAACGCGATGGGCAGGGTGAGAAGCCCGAGCACCAGCGGCGCCGGCAGGAAGCTGGACAGCACGGCCATCGCGACGATGGGCAGGCCGATGCCCGTCATCCCCTTGACCACGCCCCCCAACGCGAAACCGACCAGGGCGACGGTCACGGTCATGGTGTCGAACACGGGCATGGGCGTACTAATACCCTCTATTACCCTCTATTACCCTCTGTCAAAACCGGATGGTACGTGTGATCCGATGATAATCGAGCGTATTGGCCGGCCTATCGTGGCCCGCTTCGACGTGGGCATCGCCCGGGTCGTCGAGTCCGGCGGCCGGGCTATCGTGGACCCGGCCCAGGGCCTGGTGGTGGTTCGCCGCTGACGGCCGCGGCCGTGTATGAGAGGCCCGATCCTTGGCGGACCGCGGCCTGCTTCAACACCTCCAGGGTACGGGCCGCGGTTCGCTGCCAGGAGAAATCCCGGGAGCGGACCAGCGCTTTTTCGCCGAGGTCGCGGCGCCAGCCCGCATCGTTCAGCAGGCCGTCCAGCACGCCGGCCATATCCTTCACATCCGCGGGATCGAAATAGGCGGCGGCGTCGCCCAGGACCTCCGGCATGGCCGCGGTGTTCGAGCTGGCGATGGGCGCCCCGCAGGCCATGGCCTCGACCAGGGGATTGCCGAACGTCTCGATGCTGGAGGGAAAGACGAAGACGGCGCAGCGGCGGTACAGATCCACAAGGTCCTCCGGCGGGACGTACCCCAGGAACTCCACGCATCCCTCCAGCCCGTCGCGCCTGACGCGGCGCTTGAGGGACGCGAAATAGTGGGCGTCGATGGGCCGGCCGGCGATCTTGAGGGTGATGTCCGGGTGGCTGGCGCGCAGCCTGGCCACCGCGTAGAGCAGGTTCTTCAGGTTTTTCTGCACGTAGATGTCCGACACCGAGAGCAGGAATTTCTCCCGCCCCGACGCCTCCTCCGGCGGCGAGAAGATGGGGCCGACCCCATGGGGCACGACGATGATGCGTCCCCCCACAAGGCGCAGCAGGGCGCCGCCGGTCGAGCGCCGGGCGTAGTCCGAAACGGCGATGGCCCGCCGGCAGACGATCAGGGAAAGGGCCGTGGCCAGGTACACCGCGGCCCAGTAGGCGAGCTTGACCGGACGCCGTTCGACGAAGGCGACGCTGAGAGCGTTGCGCAGCAGAATGACGGAATTGGGCGCCGCCAGCGGCGCATAGTTGGCCGGCGAGAAGGTGACGTGGGCGCCGATCCGGCGGGCCAGCCGGGGCACCTCGACCTGCTCGCGAAACTGGAGCCGCCAGAAACCCGATTTGAACGACAGGAAGTGGACGGTAACGCCGCCCAGGTCGTCGGGCAGCAGGGGCCGCTGGTCCTCGTGCACGCACAGGTGCACCTTGACTTCCGGGTCGCCGGCCAGCAGCGGCAGCACGTTGCGCAAATAGGTCACCCCGCCGCCCGTCTTGGCATGCAGCCCGTTGACCAGGACCCTGACCGGCCGGGGCGGAACCGGCTCGGCAACGGGCGTCCGCACGATCCGTTCCGGCAATATCCGTGCCGGATCGAAGAAGGCGCCGCCCCTCCGGTAAAGGACGATGCGGCCGGGCTCGACGCCGGCGGCGATCAGTTCGGCGCGCGCGCCATCGGAGACGGCGACGATCCGGTGCGCGTGACGCAGGCACACGGCCTGCGCCCGCGCGCCCAGGCGTCTGAACGACGGCCCCGGGTCCGCGGCGCGGGAGCCGGGGGATTCCCTGTATTCCACGACCAGCGGCAGCCGCCTGAGGCGGGACAGGACCACGCCGGCGACGGTCCCCGGAGCCAGGCGCTGGTAGATGAAGGCGTACCGGGCCGGCCCCAGCCGGCGGACGGCGGCGATCAATTTCGCCGTATGGCGATAGGAATTCAGCGCCCTGGGGAACACGTAGCCGTACAGCGGCTCCATCAGACGGATGCCGAGCCCCTTGCCGCGCGGCAGCCCCTGAGGCATCTCCGCCGTGGCGAAGTCCACGGCGCGGCCCCGTTGCAGGAGCGCGCCTACCACGTCGCGCCTGTGCTCCGCCGACGCCGCCGTTTGCGCGCCGGGCCAGGGCTCGGTCTCCAGGTAAAGGACGCACCCGGAATCGGTGTCGTGCACCGCGATCCGCGGCGCCCGGAGAAGGACGCCGAGCCGGACCCACTCGCCGACGAGCGCCACGCAACCGCCAAGGACGCCGCCGCCAAGGCGCAGGGCGTCGTACACGCAATCCAGCGGCCCGAATTCCCAGACCAGGAAATCGGGGTTGACGACGAAACGGTTCCTGGCCCGGGCAAGCAGGCAAAGGCACTTCAACAACGGCAGATGGCCCCGGGCCGTCTCGTCGACGACGGGCACGTAGAGGGTGTCCGCCGCCAGCCCCCGGAAAAGCCTGAGGGCGGCGGCGGCCCCGCTGACGTCGGAGACGACGACCTGTTCGAACGCACACCCGAGGCGCTTGCGCAACCTGCCGGCATAGCGCGCGCTCAACGGGTCGTAGGTGACGACGCAATTCCGCCCATCCATGGAACCGGTTATTTCGGATTTCCCCCCGGAGGTCTACCGGCAAAGGGGAAACCATCTGCCGGACCCCGTCAACAGGCCATTCGGGCGGGAAGTTCCCGTCAGGCGCCGTCCACGCCTTCGCCCCAGTTGCGGCGCCATTCCCCGTCCAGGGTGCGGGCGAACACGCCGTTTGCGTATTCCGCTTCGGCCATGGCGCGGGCGTTGGCCGAAAGGGTGTCCCGCAACGGGCGGTCGGTGACCACCTGGGTGATCCTTGCCGCGACCCCGGCGGCGTCGAAGCCGGTGAGGAAACCGGTCACGCCGTCCCGGACATAGCCTTCCGGTCCCCCGCAGCGGGTGGAGATGATGGGCACGCCCGAGGCCGCCGCCTGCACGCCGGCGATGTTCAGCCCCTCCTGGCGCGACGGAATGACGAACACATCCAGGCCCTGGTAAAAGGCCGGCAGGTCGGCTTCGTCCACGTGGCCGGGGAACGCCACATGGTCGGCGAGGCCGATGCGGGCCGCGTAGGCGACCAGTGCCGGCGGTCTCTCTCCGGCCAGCACGGCGGTGATGTCGTGCCCCTGGCGGCGGGCCAGCGCCACCGCGTCGAGCAGAAGGGCCGCGTTCTTCCGCGCATCCGACAGACGGCCGATGAAACCGACGACGCCGGGCGCGGGCGGAATTTCAGGCGGGCGGAACCGCGCACCGTCGACGGGGACCGGCAGGCGGACGATGGGCCGCGAGGCTTCCCCGCACACCGCCCGCATGCGCTCCACGGTGTAGGCGCTCACCCCCATGACCCGCCCTCGGCCCGCCAGGATCCTGCGCTCCAGGGCGGCCAGGAACGGGGCCACGCACACCCGGTCGTAGGCGCGGCGCCACCGGGGCATCGCGCGGCGCCGGTCGATGCGGTCGCCGAGCATGTCGCTGGCGCACCAGATGAGATGGGGAACGCCCGCCGCGACCAGGGGGGCCGCCACCAGCGCCGTGCCCCCCACGGCGAGGTGCCGGTCGTGCGCACCCACCAGGCGGCGCCACAGCCGCGAGTCCAGGTAATAGGGGGTCTCGAGCTCGGGCAGCCAGCACCCGACGGAGACGAAGGCGGTGCCGTCCCAGGCCCTGTAGCGCCGCGTGCCCGGCCGCCCGCCGGTTACCAGGCGCGACAGCGAACCGGTCAATTCCCTCTCGGCGCTGAGGGTGGCGTAATGGGCGACGGTGACGGCGTGCCCCAAGGCGCCCAGGTGGTCCGCCATGATGCGCGCCAGGGTCGCCGCCCCGCCGAGGATGGTCGGCGGCGCGGTGATGATGAGTGTCTTCCGGCCCGGCATTTCGGTTCAGGACGCAGACCGCGCCGGCGCGGCGGCGTCGTCCCGCGTCACGATGCGGCCATAGGCGGCGATCGCCCGGTCCCGGTAGTGGCGCCACGTGAACGCGTCTTCCACGCGGGCCCGCGCCGCCGCCCCCATGCGGCGCCGCATGTCGGCGTCGGCGACCAGCGCCGACAAGGCGTCGTGCAGGGCCCGCGAGTCCCCGGGCGGGACCAGGAACCCTTCGCGCTCCGGCCGCACCAGCTCGATGCCGCCGGTCACATCCGTCGCCACCACGGGCAGCCCCGCCGCCATCGCTTCCAGGAGCACCAGGCCGAACCCGTCCTCGATGGACGGCAGGCAGAATATGTCCGCCCGGGCGTAGGCCCGGGCCAGCCCTTCGCCGGCCAGGGGGCCGGCCATGGCGACACCGTCCGTGGGCTCGCCGGCCAGCACCGTCTCCATCCCCTTTTCCACCGGCCCGACGAGCTCGAGCGCCGCGTGCCCGCCGAGGGACGCGAACGCCCGGAGCAGCCAGGGAATGCCCTTGCGCAACCCCACCCGGCCGACGAACAGGATGCGCGGCGCGCGCCGGCCATCGGACGGCGGCCGCCGGGCGGGGAAGCGGGCAGGGTCGATGCCGTAGGGATTGACGTGGACCTTGCCGCGGGGGATTCCGTGGGCGAGGAACGTATCGGCGGCGAAGCGGGTGGGGACGGCCACGGCGTCGGCTTCTTCGTATTCCCGAAGCTCCCGCTCGATGATCGCCCGCGGCACCGGTACGGCCGCCAGGCCGAAACGCCCGTACTCGGCTTCCAGGACCCTGGCCTGATGCAGGATGTGGGTGGAGCCGCGCTCGATGACGACGCGCATGCCCCGGGCATGGGCGACGGGGATCGCCTCCTGTGTCGCCCCGCTCCATCCCACCAGCAGGTCGGCGTCACCGGGAAGGGTGCGCGCGGCAAACCGGCCGAAGGCTTCCGCCACGCCCGGTTCGGGCGCCGGCACGAAGGGAACCCGCCCGTGCAGGCGGCGCCAGGCCTCCAGCCACGGCGCGGTCCTCAGCCGGATGGGGCGGGGCAGAAAGCGCCGCGCCGCGATCGCGGGATAGGTCGTCGCCACCTGGGACAGACAGCCGCGTTCGTGCAGGCCGCGCGCCAGATCGAAGCCCCAGAACCGGCCGTGGACGGCGACGGCGACCTTCATGCCACGCACCCGGCAGCGGCCTTGTCCAGAACGTCCTCCAGGATGGCCGCCTGGGACTCCCACGAATAGCGAAGCAGGCGTTCGCGGAGGATCCCGGCCGGCGCCGGAGGGTCCCGCCACACCCGGGCCAGCGCCTGGCGGACATCTTCGGCGCCGCCGCACCCCAGCAAGGTTCCCCCCACATCGGCGACGATGGCGCGGGTCTCGTCGCCCGCCCCGGGCAGGCACAGGATGGGACGGTCGGCGCTGAGCAGTTCGAAGACCTTGTGGTGAAACAGCACCCCATGGCACCGGATGAAGATGTTCAGGCGCGCCCGGCGCAAGGCCTCGTGCAGCTCGGGCAACGGGCGGAAGCCGTTGGCGTGGACCCGGCACAGTCCGTCCAGGCGCCGGGCCAGGGTCGCCACGCGCTCGCCGTCCGAGCCGAAGTAGGCGAGGGTAACCCGGTGGCGCTGGTCCCGGGCGACGTCTTTCTCCAACCACGCGGCGAGGCCGGCGCCGAGGGCATCGAGATGTTCCTCGCCGTAGAGGCCGCCGGTCAGCGTCAACGGGAAGGTATCGTCGTCTGCGGCATCTCCGGCCGGGGCCGCCAGGTCCGCCGGCACGCCGCTGTAGACGACGACGGGTTGGGCCGCGAACCATTGCTCCGCCTGGCCGGCGTGGGCCCTGGACAGGACCGTCAGCGCCGCCGCGTCGCCGTAGCGGCGGGCCACGACACGGCGCAGCCCCGACGGTATGAACGCGTCCCAACTGTCCTTGAGATCCATCACCCACGGGCAGCCGGCGCGGCGCGCGATGGTGCGCGCGATGGTCCACGCCCCGGTGTTGCCGAAGGTCCCCCAGGTGACATGGGGCCGGAAGACGTCCGCGAGGGGCTGCCAGTAGGGCCGGCTGCCCGCCACCCAGTCGCCGAAGACGCCGCCCCGCAGCACATAGCAGGCGGCGATGACCGCCTTGCGGGGCACGGCGGGGAACCGCCCGCGGCGGACCCCTTCCAGCAGGGGCGCCCGGCGGGGCGGGCATCCAAGACGGTAGGGAACGGTCCAGTCATGGCCGTCCAGGTCCCTCGAGACCCGCTCGGGATCGGGCGCCGGTCCGTCGCGGGCGAGGCTTTCGCTGAGCAGCACGACCCGATGCCCCCGGCCCGCCATGGCCCCGGCAAAGCAGCGCATCCGCATGGCGCACACGTGGGGCATGTCGGGATGGCAGTGGCCGACCATGACGATCCGCAAACCGCTCATCTCAGCAGCCTGGCCATCGTCCGCACATAGGGGCCCAGGCCGCGCAGGTGCCGCGCATACATCCGCGAGGTGCGGCGCAAGGCGGGGGCGGCGCGGATGGCGTAGCGGTCGCCGAGGAACGCGGCCACCGCCGGACGCTCGAGAATCATCGCGGCGTGGTCGAAGAAGCCGTAGCCCATGGCGATGAGGGCCGCCTTCAGGAGCCTGCGCACGGCCGCGTCGTCGCCGTCCGCGATGGACTCGGGGTCGACGAAATACACGGCGTCCCCGTGAATGATCTGGCCGCGGGAATAGCCCTCGTCGCCGCGGTCCACGTGCGGATGAATCACGTATCCCCGGCGCCGCCAGTGGGCGAAACCGGAATAGTCCATGAGGATAAATCCGTGGCCGCGCAGGAAGCGGTCGATGTCGGCGGCAAGCGGTTGCCCGGTACGCAGGGGGATGAACGAGACCTCGGTCTTGATCGCCACCAGGTTGGCGAGCGCGGCCGGCGCCGCCTGCAGGATCTCGAGCTCCGCGCCCTCCGCGTCGAGCTTGAGGAAATCGGGCGGGCCGGCGGCGGCCTCGTCCAGGGTCCGGGTGTCCACGTCGATGGTGCGCTCGACGGTGAAAAACTGGGGTTTATTGAAACGTTCGCCAATCGCGGAGTCGTGGCGCAGAAGGCTCGCCGCCGCGGGGTCCGTCGTCACATGGAGCGGCCGCCTGCCGCCGGTCCCGCTGACCGCATAGGGCAGGTGGCGCAGGGACCGCCACGGGTCGGCGGCGGCCCCTCCGTCCACGAGTCGCTTGAATTCCTCGGGATGGGGCTCGAAGGTGACGGCGTCGACGGCGAAGGCGAGGGGCAGGAGATCCAGGTCCACGCCGCCCCGCGCGCCGACGTCATAGACGGTCACCGGCACGTCCGCCATGACCCGGGCAAAGGGGCTGCGCTCAAACAGGTTCGTGGCTGCCATCATGCCACCAAACGTCGCCTTGGGCCGCCGGGACGGGAGGATCGGGAGGCGGCGGTGCAAAACCGATACCAGTGTCCTGTCCCGGAGATTCGTGCACTATACGATCGTTTTTCCCGTTTCCTCGGCAGAAGGGGACGCGCCGGCGATGCGGGGCCATCGTCAAGCGTTCCCGACGCCCCGGGGGACCACCGGGGGGTGTCCCCCCGACAAC
>JACZWD010000128.1 GCA_022572335.1 Pseudomonadota bacterium | reverse complement strand
CTACCCGCTTCCTGTCCGCCATCAAACCCTCCACCCCGTTCCGGTCCCCGGTCGCGGCAAAAAACCGCCCCGCAAACGCGCCGCTCGCCTACCCGGCGGGCAGGCGAGCGGTTCTCTGGTTACCAGCCGCCGGACGTGGGCTACAGGCCGGGGCGGACTTTTTGCCCCAATTCCTTGAACACCTTGGCGTAGGTGGCTATCGCGCCTTCCAGCTCCTTTTTGGCATCGGCCGGACTGCGGTAGGATTCCACGATGTCCAGGCTTTTCCTCTTGATGAAGGCTTGGTGTTCCTTGGTGTTGTAGGCTTCCTTGAACACCGCCTGGAGGTACGTCACGATCTCCTTCGGCGTGCCCTTCTTGACGAAAAGCCCGCGGAAACGCAACAGCGGAGACCACTTGAGACCATAGTCCGGCCCGGTGGCCTTCGTATCCGGGGCGATCTTGAACCGCTCCGGCCAAATGGACAGCACCGGAGCCAGTTTTCCCGCCTCCACGTGCTTCGACACGTCGCCCGGCTGTTCGAGCAGGATGTCGAGCTTGCCGCCGATGACCGCGCCATACCGCTGTGCGGGCTTGGCGAACAGCACCTGCTTGGCCTTGAAGCCGAAATGCTTCTCCAACACCGACATGGTCACCAGTTCCATGGGAACGTTGATGTTGGAGACCGCCAGTTTGCCCTCGCCGCCGCGGGCGTAGGCCAGGACCTTATCGAAGTCGGGCTTGCCGTTGGTGAGGAAGCGCTTGTCGTCGCCCCGGATGTAAAGCCCCGACGGCGCCACGTTCATGATCAGGAGCGGCTCCAGGTCCTCGGCCGGATTGAGATCGGTCGCCCCGGCGGCGTACTTGGCCGGAAGCGCGTCGATATGCTGAAGGATGGTGTAGCCGTCGGCCGGCGTCTGGGCGAAGTCCGGCAGGCAGTTGAGGCCGCCGCCGCCCGGTTTGCTGAGCATGTTGACCTTGACCCCCATGATCTTCGACGCCGGACCCTGAAGGGCCTGGATCGACTGGGCCGATCCGCCGGCCTTGCCGAAACAAAACAGGATCGTGATCGGGCGCGTGGGGTAATTGGCCGGCTTCTTGATCTCGGCCAGGGCCGGCGCGATGACCGCCGCGGTGAACAGCGCGGCGATGCCGGCCACCGCCATCGGTTTGAATGTGATCCGCATTGTGGTTCCTCCCTTGCTCGGATTATTTTCCGTCGCCTGTCTTCGACGCGGCCTTAGGAACGGCCCCTTCGGTGCCGCCCGTTCAGCGCCACCGAACCCATGGGCCGTAACCCGGTTCGGACGGTACTATTGCGGTTCATTGTCCATACCTGTCCTACCGCGTCAAGGCCGCGCCCCTGAGGGGTTGCGGGCGGGGAAAAGCACGGTCCACCGAAAGGACAGGGGCAGAAGCCGGAAACCAACCCGTTTCCCGTTGTGGCACGGCGGTAAGCAGCGGTAAGACGATGCGCCGGGGAGCGGACGATCCCGTCCCCCGTCCCCCTTCCCCGCTGCGGGGCGGCTCAATGGATATAGGCGGTCCTCCGGGACGGCTTTCTTTTCCGGAGTTTGGGGAGCTTCGGGATTCGCGCCGGAAGGATGAAAAAATATTCAGCGAGCATGTTGGCGAACAGCAACAATTCCTCGGTTTCGTCCTTGCCTGGCAGCGGTCCGGGATCACCGTCCGTGTGCGCCGTAATCCCGATCCCCCCGACCCGCTTGGCCCAATCGCCCATCACCTCGGGCAGGACACGATCCTCCACGGCCTTCTCGATCCGCCCCAGCAGGCTGCCTTTTTCGTAGCCCATCTCGGTCATCATCGCGTCGACCGCGCCGACCGCGGCACCGGCGCAGGCCACCGGAGCCGTGCGCGAGTCGTTTGCATCCTGGAGGATCGTGCGTGAGCGTTTGGGCACCGATTTGGGGACCACAGGGCTGTTGTACCTTGGCCGGTGGAAGAGGAGATGCCACGGATCACGGCCCCCGCCCATGTAATACCCGATGGTCGCGCCCGTGCAGTCGGCGTTGGTGCACGTGTGCAGGACGGCGACCAGCGGCCCCGCGGTCCCTTTCTCCAGGTGATAGTTTTGAACCACCGTTTCGGGGGCGGATACCGGCGGCATGCTCATCTTGTCGCCACACCGGGGGCAGCGTGTCGAAAAATGCGGGATCGGGTCTGCCATCGTCGACCGTCTACCTGTTGCCTTATACCAAGGAGCGCTGATCATGACCCATAGAGATCGCGTAGGCGGCTCGTCGGGCAGGAGGAAAGTTGCAGGCGATGCGGCGCATCGTCAAAACTTTTCGACGCCCTCCGACGGGCCGCCTACGCGACCGGAACGGCGGCTTACCAAGGCTTTCGGACGGCGTCGCGCACGCTTCGCGATGCCCCGCATCGCCACGGCGCACGTTCCTAGCCGAAAACCTTGGTAAGCCGTCTCTATGGGTCATGATCAGCGCTCCTTGGTATTAGCCTTGCCTGGGCGGGTGTTTCCGGAAAACTAGGGGCCGGTCCATCGCCTTCCGGGCCAGTTGGTGCATGGAAAAGTGTCTCGCCGATCACACGCCACTGTCGCCTTGAGTGTCGCCTCGGGGTGATTTTATTAGGATACACGGAGCCGGCGAACCGCCGCCAACCACTCGATGTTCTTGGAGGGCGCGCCGGGAATCGAACCCGGGACAACCTGATTAAAAGTCAGGTGCTCTGCCAACTGAGCTACGCGCCCCCTGTCTGCGGGTGCCGAGAAAATAGGTAGCGCGCCGGGGCTGGTCAATCCCCCTTGCCCGGGGCGGCGCGCGCATGCGCAAGGCGCTCGACGATGCGCGTCTCCACCTTCGGCGCGACGAAATGGCTGATGTCGCCGCCCAGCCTGCCGATCTCCTTGACGAACCGCGAGGCGATGAACTGGTAGCGGTCCGAGGCCATGAGAAAGACCGTCTCCACCAACGGGTTCAGGCGCGAGTTCATGCCCGCCATCTGGAACTCGTATTCGAAATCCGATACCGCCCTCAAACCGCGGATGATCACCGACGCGCCCACCTCGCCGACGAAGTCCATGAGCAGGGTGTCGAACGCCACCACCCGGACGCGGCTGCCGTCGCCGTTGGGGATCGCGGCGACTTCGTCCTCGACCATGGCGACCCGTTCCTCCAGGGTGAACAGGGGCTCCTTGCCGGCGTTGACGGCGACGCCGACGACGAGGCGGTCCACCACCCTGGTCGCCCGCGAGATGATGTCGAGATGACCGTTGGTCAGGGGATCGAAGGTTCCCGGATAGACGCCGGTACGGGGCTCGGTCATCCTTGGTCTTCCCCTTGCGGGCGGCCCTGGTTCGGGGGTGCGGGCGGGCCGGCCCCGGATCCCGATCCGCCGTCGGGCGTGCCGGCGTCCTCCTGGGCGGCGTCCCCTTCCCGGGCGGCGTCCCCTTCGGAGTCCATGTCGTCGTCTACTTCCCGGATGCGGCTCACCGACACCACGTGCTCGGTGGCGGCGGTCTTGAACACGGTCACGCCGCGGGTCTTGCGGCCGGCGCGCCGGACCCCGCCCACGGGGATGCGGATGATCTTGCCGCCGTCGCTGACCATGACCATCTGGTCGGTGTCGATGACCGGAAACGAGGCGACGACGGTGCTGGCGGTGCCGTTTTCGCGGCGCAGGTCCATGTTGTCGAGGCCTTTGCCGCCGCGCCCGGCGATGCGGTAATCATAGGCCGACGAACGCTTGCCGAAGCCGTCCTCGGTGACGGTGAGGATGAACTGCTCGTCCGCCGCCATGTCGATGAACGCGGATGTCTCCAGCTTGGCGGCGAGGGCCTCGTCGCGCTCCCTGTCCTCGGGCCGGTCGGTATAGTCGCTGCCGGCCAGCCGGCGCCTGGCGTTGACCGCCTGCAGGTATTCGTCCCGCTCCGCCACCTCGGCCTTCACGTGCCTGAGCGCCGACATGGAGATGACCCGGTCGTCCTTGGCCAGGCGGACGCCCCTGACCCCGGTGGCGGTGCGGCCCATGAACACGCGCACGTCGGTGACCGGGAAGCGGATGCATTTGCCGCCGCGGGTGGACAGCAAGACGTCCTCGTCCTGGGTGCAGGTGCGCACGCGCACCAGGCTGTCGCCGGAGTCCAGCTTCATGGCGATCTTGCCGTTGGCCCAGACGTTGACGAAGTCGCTGAGCCGGTTGCGCCGCACGTGGCCCGACGCGGTGGCGAACATGACGAAAAGGTCGCCCCAGGTGTCCTCGTCCTCGGGCAGGGGCATCAGGGTGGTGATGGTCTCGCCTTGGTCCAGCGGCAATAGATTGATCATGGCCTTGCCGCGCGCCTGCGGGGAGCCCAGCGGCAGCTTGTACACCTTCAGCTTATAGACGATCCCGTTGGACGAGAAGAACAGCACCGGCGTGTGGGTGTTGACCACGAAGACCTGGCTGACGAAGTCCTCGTCGCGCGTGGACATGCCGGCGCGGCCCTTGCCGCCGCGGTGCTGGGCGCGGTAGGTGGACAGCGCCACCCGCTTGATGTAGCCGGCGTTGGTGACGGTGACCACCATGTCCTCGCGCTGGATGAGGTCCTCGATGTCGTGTTCGAACGCGCCCTCTTCCAGCGCCGTGCGGCGCGGCGTGGCGAACCGCTCCCTGATCTCGAGCAGCTCGGCCTTGAGGATCTCCAGCAGCCGTTCCCGCGACGCCAGCACGGCCAGGTGCTCTTCGATCTGGCGGGCCAGCTCTTTCAGGTCGTCGCCGATCTTGTCGCGCTCCAGCCCCGTCAGGCGCTGCAGACGCAACTCCAGAATGGCCTTGGCCTGGATCTCCGAAAGCCGGTAGCGGCCGTCCTCCACCCCGCGCCCCGGCTCGTCCAGCAGCGCGATCATGGGGGCCAGGTCCGCCGCCGGCCAGGGCTGCTCCATGAGCCGCGTCCTGGCGGTGGCCGGGTCGCGCGCCGCCCGGATGATCTTGATCACCTCGTCGATGTTGGCCACGGCCACGGCGAGGCCGGCCAGCACGTGGGCCCTGTCCCTGGCCTTGCCCAGCTCGAAGATGGTGCGCCGCCGGATGACCTCTTCACGGAACGCGACGAAGGCGGCGATGATCTCCTTCAGGTTCATCGTCTGCGGCTGGCCGCCACGGAGGGCCAGCATGTTGATGCCGAAGCTGGTCTGCAGGGGCGTGTAACGGTAGAGCTGGTTGAGCACCACGTCGGGCACGGCGTCGCGTTTGAGCTCCACCACCACGCGCACGCCGTCGCGGTCCGATTCGTCGCGCAGCTCGGCGACGCCCTCGATCTTCTTGTCGCGCACGGCCTCGGCCAGGGTCTCCACCATGCGCGCCTTGTTCACCTGATAGGGTATCTCGGAAATGATGATGGCTTCGCGGTCCTTGCGGATTTCCTCGATGGTCGTGCGCCCGCGCACGATCACCGCCCCGCGCCCGGTGTGATAGGCGAGACGGATGCCCTGTTTGCCGAGGATGATGGCGCCGGTGGGAAAGTCGGGTCCCTGGATGTGGTTCTCGATCAGCGTGTCGACGGTGATGTCGGGGTCGTCGATGAGGGCGCAGCAGGCGTCGATCACCTCGCCCAGGTTATGGGGCGGAATGTTGGTGGCCATGCCGACCGCGATGCCGCCCGCCCCGTTGACCAGCAGGTTGGGAAACTGGGCCGGGAGCACCGAGGGCTCGCTTTCGGACTCGTCGTAGTTGGGCCGGAAGTCGACGGTGTCCTTGTCGATGTCCTCGAGCAGGGCATGGGCGGCGCGGGCCAGCCGCGCCTCGGTGTAGCGCATGGCCGCCGCCCGGTCGCCGTCCATGGAGCCGAAGTTGCCCTGCCCGGCGATGAGCGGCAGACGCAACGAAAAGTCCTGGGCCATGCGCACCATGGCGTCGTAAATGGCGCTGTCGCCGTGGGGGTGGTATTTGCCCATGACCTCGCCGACGATGCGCGCCGCCTTGCGGAAGGGGCGGTTGTAATCGTAGCCGCTCTCCTTCATGGAATAGAGGATCCGCCTGTGCACCGGCTTGAGCCCGTCGCGCACGTCGGGCAACGCCCGGCTGACGATTACGCTCATGGCGTAATCCAGGTAGGACGTCCTCATCTCGCCTTCGATGGTGACCGGCGTGATGTCCCCACCGGGGGGCGTGGTCAGGATCGTCGTCAACGGGAATTACTCAGTGCAATCAACAGTATAGGAAGGAAGGGTCGGGGCCGGTCCGGCAACATATTCGGAAGGATGAAACCTAGCACCTTTCGCACATGCAAACAACTGCGTGGCGGGTGATTTTCGGCCGCCCGCAAACCAGCCGCAATGCACCATTTTGTGTGGAAAGGGTTTCTACCTATAATGAAATCCCATAACGTGCTAATCCCTCATTCAGGGTGTTTCGAAAGGGGAGGTCGGCGATGGCCAATACGCTTACAATTGCGACGTTTAATGTGGAAAACCTTTTTACCCGCTTTAAGTTCAGGGGCAGGCGGGTGAAGAACCCTCCGGGCAGCAAGAAGAAAACCAGGTTTGTCCCCTACACGCCCAAGCAACTGGCCAAGGCGGTCGAGGACGGATTCATCATCGACCGCAACGTCTTCAAACGATACCTGAAACCGTCACGGACACTCACCGCCAAGGCCCTAAAGGGCGTGAATGCCGATGTTGTGGGTCTGCAGGAGGTTGAGAATCTCGACATCCTGAAGCTTTTCAACACGCGCTACCTGAAGCGAGCGAGCAGATTCAAGTACCAATACCTCATTGACGGCAATGATAACCGGTTTATCGATGTCGCCCTGCTCAGCAAACTCGAGGTCGATTTCCTCCGCACCCATCAGTTCAGGAAGAAGGGGAAATCCAAAGTCTTCAGCCGCGACTGCCTGGAGGCCCACGTGAAAGTGGGGGGCAAGACAGTCCCCTTTTTCGTCAACCATTTCACGTCCATGATGAGGGGACGCCCCGAGAGCCGGCAACGCCGCCGCGATCAGTCGAATGAATTGCTTAAGATCCTCAGGGAACGGTTTGGCAATAATTTCGGCGACCACGATTTCGTGGTGCTGGGCGATCTCAACGATTACATGGAGCCCGGCGCCCACGCCGCCTCCGGAATCAAACCGCTGCTGGAATCAGGCCAGATGGAGAATGTGGTCGACCGGCTGCCCGCGGGCGAGCGGTGGACCCACTATTACTCCGGCGACAAGTCGTATCACCAACTGGACTACATTCTGATCAGCAAGTCGCTGGCCAAAAAAAATCCGACGGTAAAGCCGGTAATCGAACGCCGCGGCCAGCCGAAGCGGGTGAACCGGCCTGGCCAGCCTAAACGCGTGAAAAAGTTTTTTCCGGAGATCAAGGGGGCGCTCAAGGCATCCGACCACTGCCCCGTCGCCATCACCCTTAAGGTTTAATCTCGTCCCGCTACGGTCACGGAAGGCGGAATTCGCCGGAAGGACGGGGGGGGCGCCCGGCGACACACCCGACACCCACGGGGACATTGACGCCGTTACCGCGGCCAGGAAGATCCGATGCTCCCCACGCCGGGAACCCGTGGCCTGGGTGAAGGGGTGGGCCCGGGCGGGCGCGTAGTTCAACCGGTAGAGCCGTCCCCTCATAAGGGATTGGGTGCGGGTTCGACTCCGGCCCGGCGCACCAGATCCCCCGGTCAACCAATGAGGTCAAAGGGGCGTTGCCCCTTTTGATCCCGACCACGGGCCACCGGCCCTTGGAACCCGATTGAAGGGGTCCAGGGGTTAACCCCTG
>JACZWD010000127.1 GCA_022572335.1 Pseudomonadota bacterium | reverse complement strand
GGCCGGGCTGACCAGCCACCCCTCGGGTGTGGAGTTCGGGGTGTGGGACGCCGACCCCCGCCGCATCAAACGCGTGCGCGTGCACGCCCCCGGGCGTGTTCCCGGGGGCCGGGGACCGAATACCGACTGATGGCCGAGCCCGGGCGAACGGTTTCCCCGCTGTCTGGAAACGTCTGTCAACGGTTACGGTCTGCCCGTGGCGGTCTGGGGCGGCTGCAAAAGCGTATCGCCGCCGTCTCCGGCTGGCGCCGCTTTGCCGTGGCCGCTGGGCTCGGCGCCCTGGCCACCGCCGCCCTGCCGCCGGTTCATCTGGTGGTGCTGTTGGTGCCCGCGTTCGTCGGCCTGGTGTGGTTGATCGACGCGTCCCCGCGTCCCCGCGCCGCCTTTGCCGCCGGTTGGTGGTTCGGCTTCGGTCATTTCACGGCCGGGATTTACTGGATCGCGTTCGCCTTGCTGACGAAGCCCGAGCGCTTCGGGTGGATGGTGCCGTTCGCCGTTTTCGGCCTGTCGGCATTGATGGCCCTTTTCCCGGCCTGCGCCGCCGTCTTGACCCGCGCGGTGCGCGGCGACGGCCCCGGGCGCATTCTCGTCTTCGGCGCCGCGTGGACGGCGCTCGAATGGGTCCGGGGCTGGGCCTTCACCGGCTTTCCGTGGAACCTGATCGGCACCGTCTGGGTCTTCTCGGACGGCATGATCCAGCTCGCGGCCGTCACCGGCGTCTATGGCCTGAGCCTGTTGAGCGTGGTGGTGGCGGCCATGCCGGCGGTGCTCGCGGACGGGGATGGGCGGGCCGGGCGCAAGGCCGTTCCCGTTGCCGCCGCCTTCATCGTCCTCGGCGTCGTGTGGGGCGGCGGGCTGGTGCGCCTGGCCGGGGCCAGCGACGCCGTGGTTCCCGACGTTCGGCTGCGCCTGGTGCAGCCCAACATCGACCAGAAACTCAAATGGCTGCCCGAACTGCGCCAACAGCATGTGCTCCGTCAGGTTCGCATGAGCACCGCGGCCGCCGGCGCGGCCCAGGGTAACGGCGCCCCGACCCATATCATCTGGGCGGAAACGGCGGCCCCGCTGGTCCTTGGCAGCGATCCGGCCGCGCGCGGCGTTATCGGAGGGGCGGCACCGCCAGGCGGCCTTATCATCACCGGCACGATCCGGCGCACGCGCCCGGGCGAAAAACCCTTCCGCATCTGGAACAGCCTCCAGGCCGTGGACGACCGGGCCCGGGTGGTCGCCACCTACGACAAGGCCCACCTGGTGCCGTTTGGCGAATACGTGCCCTTCCGCGGCCTCCTGAACTTCGCCAAGATCACCGCGGGCCAGGTGGATTTCTCGCGCGGGTCCGGGGTGCGGACGCTCAGGCTGCCGGGTCTGCCCCCGGTCAGCCCCCTGATCTGTTACGAGGTCATCTTTCCCGGACGGGTGGTCGACCGGCAGGACCGCCCCGGCTGGCTGCTCAACATCACCAACGACGCCTGGTACGGCCGCTCCTCGGGGCCGTACCAGCATTTCGCCGCCGCGCGTATGCGCGCGGTGGAAGAAGGCCTGCCCCTGGTGCGGGTGGCCGGAACCGGGATTTCCGCCGTCGTCGACGCTTACGGACGCACGGTGGCACGCCTGGGTCTTGGCCGCGTGGGCGTGATCGACAGCGCGCTCCCGGCATCCCTTGCGGACGCCACGCCCTACGGCCGCCTGGGCGACCGGATCGTCCTGCTGATTCTTATCGCGGTGGCGGGGGCCGGGTACGTGTTGCAGCGGGCCCGGTAAATCCGTTTACGGCCACTCGGTCCGCAATTCGTAATCTCTCGTCGATACCGTGTATCCCCTATTGCAACTAGTTGCGTGAACATGCATATTGACCTTTCCTTATATATTCCCTTATCGTCCAATCTGACGTAGAACAGGCTTGAATATCTTTCAACCTGAGGCGCAATCCGGCCAAAGCTGCTCTTAATCAATTGTCACAAAGGCACCGAGAAAAAATGAAACAACCAAAAGCTACCCGCGGGCGAAAAAAACAACGCCGTGCTCCTCGCGTGAAAAGGAAGCGATTGCCCCCGGGCGTTCCCAATCCTGTCGATATTCACGTCGGTAGCCGGGTCAGGCTTCGCCGGACCCTGCTTGGGATGAGTCAGGAGAGACTCGGCGACGCCGTCGGCCTGACGTTCCAGCAGATCCAAAAATACGAGCGGGGCGCCAACCGCATTGGCGCCAGCCGGCTGTTCGAGCTCACCCAGATTCTCGACGTGCCGATTTCGTTTTTCTTCGACGACATGGACGATGAACTCAAGACCAGGGAAGGCCGCATGGCGAAGGGCTTGCGGGATAGGGGCCAGGCCCGCCTGGAGCCCGACCCCATGGCCAAACGCGAAACCCTGGAACTGGTCCGGGCCTATTACCGGATTACGGATCCACGGGTGCGTAAGCGCCTGTTCGAGTTGACCAAGTCCGTCGCCAAAGCGGCCGTCAAGACCTAGCCCCTAAGCCGTTCGGAGGCCGGAGCCCGTGGAAAGGCTCCGCCGCCGTGCGCTGCGGGTTATGCCGTCGAATGGGGAATTGGCGACCCGCCGGGCGCGGCGTCAAATTCCCTTGACGCTTGAAGAAAAGCTTGCAACAAGAGCCGACCCCGGCGGGATTCCGGCGGCGGACGTGGATGGATTTGGACTGCTTGCCACCACGAAAAAAAAGGCGCTAAGTGGGCTCGGATTAGTGGCACGACCATTGAAGCCCTCGGTCCAAGTGGACGGAACCTGAGATCGGAGGGCCGACTGTGCCGAAGAGCGACTACCTTTTTACGAGTGAATCCGTTTCCGAAGGGCATCCCGACAAGATCTGCGACCGCATCTCCGACGCCGTGGTCGACGCCTTTCTGACGGCCGATCCATACGCGCGCGTCGCCGTCGAGACCCTGTGCACGACCAACTTCATTCTCCTCGCCGGGGAAGTGCGGGGGCCGGATTCGATCACCCACGCGACCCTTGAGCACGTGGCCCGCAGCGCGGTCAAGGAAATCGGGTACGAACAGGACGGCTTTCACTGGCGGACGGCCGAGGTCCAGGTTCTCGTCCACGCCCAGTCCCCCGACATCGCCCAGGGCGTCGATGCGTCGGGCAACAAGGACGAAGGCGCGGGCGACCAGGGCGTCATGTTCGGCTATGCGTGCCGGGAAACCGATTCCCTGATGCCGGCGCCCATCTATTATTCCCACGCCATCCTGCAGTCGCTGGCGGAGGCCCGCCATTCCGGGGCCGAACCGGGCCTCGGCCCCGATTCCAAGAGCCAGGTCACCTTGCACTATGTGAACCGCAAGCCGGTGCGCGCCGCGTCCATCGTGGTCTCCACCCAGCATGCCGAACGCCTCAGCCAGGACGAGATCCGCGAGATCGTCCGGCCCCACGTGGTCAACGTGTTGCCCGAAGGCTGGATGTGCGGCGAGGAAAGCTTCTACGTGAACCCGACGGGCCGATTCGTCATCGGCGGACCGGATGGCGACGCCGGGCTTACGGGACGCAAGATCGTCGTCGACACCTATGGCGGCAGCGCCCCCCACGGCGGCGGCGCCTTCTCGGGCAAGGACCCCACCAAGGTCGACCGCTCGGCCGCCTACGCCGCCCGCTATCTGGCCAAGAACGTGGTCGCCGCCGGCTTGGCCGATGCCTGCACCATCCAGCTGTCCTACGCCATCGGCGTGGCCCAACCGCTGGCCGTCGATATCAACCTGCACGACAGCGGCCGCGTCGACGAGAACCGGTTGTCCGAGGTGCTCCAGGACATGGTCGACCTGTCGCCGCGCGGCATCCGCGAGCACCTGGAGCTCAACCGGCCCATCTATGCGCGCACCGCCGCCTACGGCCATTTCGGCCGGCCGCCGGAATCCGATGGCGGCTTTTCCTGGGAGCGCACCGGGCTGGTCGAGGACCTCAAATCCATCTTCGCGGGCAGTTGACCGGCGGCGGCCCCAGCCCCGGCGACGACCGGCCCCGCTGGTACGGCCGGCGGCGCGGCCACCGGCTGCGCAAGGGCCGGCAGGAACTGTTGCGGGAGTTGCTGCCGCGCCTGCGGGTGGCGCCGCCGGAAAGCGGCGGCCGGCTCGACCTGGCGGCCGTTTTTCACCGATCGGTGAGCGACGTGTGGCTGGAGGTGGGCTTCGGCGCCGGCGAGCACCTGGCGGCGCAGGCCCGCGCCCACCCCGATGTGGGCATCATCGGCTGCGAGGCCTACATCAACGGGGTGGCCGGGCTGCTTGCCCACGTTCGCGAGGCGAATCTCACCAACGTCCGGATTTTCGACGACGACGCGCGGCTGTTGTTCGACGCCTTGCCCGACGCCGGCATCGGGCGCGCTTTCGTGTTGTTTTCCGACCCCTGGCCAAAGAAACGGCACCACGGGCGCCGCTTCGTATCGCCGGAAAACCTGGATGCGCTTGCCCGGCTGTTGAAGGACGGGGCCGAGCTGCGCTTCGCCAGCGACCACATGGAATATGTTCGCTGGACGATCGAGCACGTCACCGCCCACCCCGGTTTCTCGTGGCCGGCGCGGACCAGGCGCGACTGGCTGCAACGGCCCGAGGACTGGTTCGAAACCCGCTACGAGGCCAAGGCGCTCGGGCGCGGCGCCAGGTGCGTCTATCTGCGCTTTCTGCGCCGCCCCCGGGGGTCGCGGGGGCGCCCCCCGCATTCCCGATGACCGGAGGGGCACCCCCCGGTGGCCCCCCGGGGGTCGCGGGGGCGCCCCCCGCATTCCCGATGACCGGGGGGCACCCCCCGGTGGCCCCCCGGGGGTCGCGGGGGCACCCCCCGCATACGGTGTCGGGGGGACACCCCCCGGTGGCCCCCCGGGGGTCGCGGGGGCGCCCCCCGCATTCCCGATGACCGGGGGGGCACCCCCCGGTGGCCCCCCGGGGCTCGCGGGGGCACCCCCCGCATACGGTGTCGGGGGGGCACCCCCCGGTGGCCCCCCGGGGATGAGGAGCCGGCGCGGGCGCTGGCTTTCCGGTGCCGCGGGAAGCGCCGGTTGCGGTGCGAAAATCCTTGTGTTCGAAACGCCACAGGGTATATATGTGCTCACGAATAACAACGAATTGGTCCCATTGACCCGAAGTTGCGTGCGGGTCAGATAAGGGTGGGCCTCAGGCCCGCTCTTTGTTTTTGGGCCGTTTGTCATGGCGGCCCGGGCGCAGAGAAGGACAGGGTCGCCGGGATGGATTTGGGTGGCCGCATCGAGCGACTCATTACGCCCACGGTGGAGGCTTTGGGTTTCACCGTCGTGCGGGTGCAGATTTCGGGCCGGCAGAGGCCGCGGCTGCAGGTCATGGCCGAGCGCCGGGACGGCAAGGCGATGATGGTCGATGACTGCGCCGGCATCAGCCGCGCCATCGCCGCCGTGCTCGAGGTGGAGGACCCCATCGGCGGCGCCTTCACCCTCGAGGTGAGTTCGCCCGGCATCGACCGCCCCTTGGTGCGTCTCGGTGACTTCGAGCGCTTCGCCGGGTTCGAGGCCAAGGTGGAGACGAATCGTCCGGTCGGCGGACGCCGCCGCTTCCGCGGCCGGCTGGTCGGCGTCGCCGGCCAGGTGGTGCGGATCCAGGTGGAAGGAGCCACGGTGGATCTGCCCTACGCGGACATCGGGCGGGCGAAACTGCTGCTCACCGACGAGTTGCTGGCGGCGTCGGAGAAACGGAAAGGACCATGATCGAAACCAACCCGGATACCGAGGCCGTTCGCGCGCGCCCCGAACTGCTGCAGGTGGCCGAATCCGTCGCCCGCGACAAGGGAATCGAGCGCGAAGAGGTTCTCGAAGCCATGGAGCAGGCGATTCAAAAGGCCGGGCGCTCGAAATACGGACACGAGCACGATATCCGCGCCACCATCGACCGCACGTCCGGCGAGATTGGGCTGGCGCGCTACGTCGAGGTGGCGGAGGAGGTGGAGAACGAGATCACCCAGACGGACCTGGAATCGGCGCGCAAGACCAAGCCGGACGCGGAGATCGGCGATTTCCTGATCGACCCGTTGCCGCCCATCGACTTCGGCCGCATCGCCGCCCAGACGGCCAAGCAGGTGATCGTGCAGAAGGTGCGCGAGGCCGAGCGTAAACGCCAGCACGAAGAGTACAAGGACCGCGTCGGCGAGATCGTCAACGGTCTGGTCAAGCGCATCGAATTTGGCAACGTGATCGTGGATTTGAGCCGGGCGGAAGCGCTCTTGCGCCGCGACGAGTGCATCCCGCGCGAGCACTATTCCACCGGCGACCGGGTGCGCGCCTACATCATGGACGTGCGCGAGGAGCCACGCGGCCCGCAGATATTCCTGTCGCGCACCCATCCCCAGTTCATGGCCAAGCTGTTCGCCCAGGAAGTGCCGGAAATTTACGACAACATCATCGAGATCATGTCGGTGGCCCGGGACGCGGGCTCGCGCGCCAAGATCGCGGTCGTCTCCCACGATTCCAGCATCGACCCGGTCGGCCCCTGCATCGGTATGCGCGGCTCCCGCGTCCAGGCCGTGGTTGGGGAGCTTCAGGGCGAGAAGATCGACATCATCCAGTGGTCGCCCGACGCCGCCACCTTCATCGTCAACGCGCTTGCCCCCGCCGAGGTGGCCAAGGTGGTCCTGGACCAGGAAGCCAACCGCATCGAGGTGGTGGTTCCCGACGACCAACTCAGTCTTGCCATCGGGCGGCGCGGCCAGAACGTCCGCCTGGCCTCCCAGCTGTCCGGCTGGGACATCGATATCCTTACCGAGGCCGAGGAATCGGAGCGCCGCAGCGAGGAATTCCGCACCAATTCGCAAATGTTCGTCGACGCCCTGGACGTGGAGGAGGTGATCGCGCATCTGTTGGTGACCGAGGGCTTCTCCACGGTCGAGGAAGTGGCGTTCGTGCCCCTGAGCGACCTGGCTGAAATCGAGGGCTTCGGCGAGGACACGGCCAAGGAACTGCAAGAGCGCGCGCGGGGCGTTCTCGCCGTCAGGGACGAGGAACTGGCCCGGCGCCGCAAGGAACTGGGCGTGAGCGATGATCTGGCCGAGGTCGAAGGGGTAACGCCGGCCTTGCTGGTGGCCCTTGGCGAAAACGGGGTCAAGACGCGCGATGATCTGGCCGATCTTGCCGGCGACGAACTGAGGGATATCGTGCCCGCCGGCACGCTCCGGGAAGAAGAGGCCAACGCGATTATCATGGCCGCCCGCGCCCACTGGTTCGCCGACGAAGACGCCGCGGGCGAAGCCGCCGCAGGGGATGGCGTGGCGGCGGAGGAAGATACGGCCTCCGCCGACACCCCGGCGCCCGACGGCGAGGAGGAATCGAAAGACGGATAAGAGGAATGCGGCCGCGCGAGCCCGGCCACAGGCCGACGGCACGCGGACCGGCACGCAACACGGGCGTCGTGGTCCCTTCAGGCGGTGCATTGTCAGCGGTGCGGTGCGCCGGAAAGAGGAGTTGCTGCGCTTCGTTGTCGGACCCGGCCGGGAAGTGGTCCCGGACGTGGAAGGACGCCTTCCGGGGCGGGGTATTTGGTTGAGCGCACAAAGGGATATGGTAGATACAGCCTGCGCCAAGAACCTGTTCGCCAAGGCGGCGCGGGCACGCGTCGCCGTCCCGGCCGATCTTGCCGACCGGGTGGAACGGCTTTTGGCGCGCCGCTGTCTCGACCTCATCGGGCTGGCGCGCCGCGCCGGGCAGGCCGTGGCCGGGTCGGACAAGGCGCGGGCGTGGCTGCGCGCGGGGCGGGTGGCGGTGCTGGTCGCCGCCGCCGACGGCGCGCCC
>JACZWD010000126.1 GCA_022572335.1 Pseudomonadota bacterium | reverse complement strand
CGACGACGCCGAAGTCCTCAGCGCCGCCATCGGGGAGCTCGGACGATGACGGGCGGAGACAATGACCGGGACATCCTGTGGACGTCGGCGAAAGCAGGGGAAGCGACCGGCGGCCGCGGCGGCGCCACCTGGGAAGCCACCGGCGTCTCCATCGACACCCGTACGCTTCGGCCCGGCGACCTGTTCGTCGCCATCAAGGGACCCCGGTTCGACGGGCACGACTTTCTCGCCGAGGCGCGGGGCGCCGCCGCCGCCGTCGTCGAACGGACGCCGCCGAATGGGACCGCGGACATGCCGCTGCTCGTCGTCGACGACACCCTGGCGGCGCTCGGTGACCTGGCGGCGGCGGCCCGCGCGCGCACCGACGGGCGCATCATCGCGGTGACCGGGAGCGTCGGCAAGACGGGGGTCAAGGAGGCGTTGAAAACGGTGCTCGGCCGCCAGGGGCCGACGAGCGCCAGCAAGGGCAGCCTCAACAACAAATGGGGCCTGCCGCTGAGTCTCGCCCGCCTGCCGCGGGACAGCGCCTTCGGCGTTTTCGAGATGGGCATGAACCACCCCGGAGAGATCGAACCCCTGTCCCGGCTGGTGCGTCCCCATGTGGCCGTGATCACCACCGTGGAGGCCGTGCACACCGCCTTTTTCGACACCGTCGAGCAGATCGCCGACGCCAAGGCCGAGGTGTTCGCCGGCATGGAGCGGGGCGGCGTCGCCGTGCTCAACCGCGACAATCCCCATTTCCACCGCCTTGCCGCCGCCGCCAGGGCGCAAGGCGTAGATACCATCCTCAGCTTCGGCGCACATGTGGACGCCAGCGTGCGTCTGGTCGAGTCCTCGCCGGATGGCGAAGGTTCGCGCATCCTGGCCAATGTATCCGGCGTCGACGTGGCCTGCCGCGTCGGCATTGCCGGCCGCCACTGGGTGATGAACGGCCTCGCGGTCCTGGCGGCGGTCGCCGCGGCCGGCGGAGACGTTTTGCGGGCCGCCGCCGACCTCGACCGCCTCGCGGCGCTCACCGGGCGCGGTCAACGCCATGGCGTGCGCATCGCCGGCGGACGGTTCGAGCTCATCGACGAAAGCTACAACGCCAACCCCGTTTCCATGGGCGCCGCCATCGCCATGCTCGGCCAGGCGCGCCCGGGTCCCGGCGGGCGGCGCATCGCCGTGCTCGGCGACATGCTCGAGTTGGGCGCCGCCTCGCCGGAGGAGCATGCGGCCCTGGCCGGTCCCCTGGAGGAGCACGGCATCGATGTGGTGTTCACGGCGGGGACGGACATGGCCCACCTGTGGGACGCCCTGCCCCGCCCCATGCGCGGCGGCCACGCCGCCGATTGCCAGATGCTGACCCCCATGGTGACGGCGGCGGTGCGGCCCGGTGACGTGATCGTCGTCAAGGGATCGGCGGGCACCCGCACGGGCCTGATCGTGCGGTCGCTGCTGAAGCTGGAGTCCGGCGACGACGCGGCGGCGCCGAAACGCGCCGTCAACGACGAATAGGGACGGAACGCGCCCATGCTGTTCCATTTCCTCTATCCGCTCTCCGATCAGTTCGCGGTGCTGAACGTTTTCCGCTACCTCACCTTCCGCACCGGCGGCGCGGTGATCACGGCGCTCGTGCTCAGCTTCGTTTTCGGACCGGCGCTCATCCGGACATTGCGCACCCGCCAGAACGGCGGCCAGCCGATCCGCGCCGACGGCCCGGAGAGTCACTTCACCAAGCAGGGCACGCCGACGATGGGCGGCTTCCTGATCCTGTTCGCGCTGACGGTGGCCACGGTGCTGTGGGCGGACCTCACCAACGGCTACGTGTGGGCGGCCCTGGGGGTGACCATCACGTACGGCGCCATCGGCTTTTTCGATGACTACCTGAAGGTGATGCATCGCAACAGCGTCGGCCTGTCGCCGAAGCTGAAACTGGGGTTGCAGGCGGCCATCGCCGTCGCCGCGAGCCTGTGGATCATGCGGCTGCTGCCGGAGCCCTTGAGCACCACCCTGGCCGTGCCCTTTTTCAAGAGCCTGCTGATCGACCTCGGATGGATGTTTCCGGCCTTTGCGGTGGTGGTCATGGTCGGGGCGTCCAACGCCGTCAACCTCACCGACGGCCTGGACGGGCTGGCCATCGTTCCGGTGATGATCGCCGCCGGCGTGTTCGCCCTGATCGCCTATCTGGTGGGCAACGCCGTTTTCTCCGGGTATCTGCAGATCCACTACGTGCCCGGCAGCGGCGAGCTGGCCGTGTTCCTGGGCGCCCTGGTCGGCGGCGGTCTGGGATTCCTGTGGTTCAACGCGCCGCCGGCCAAGGTGTTCATGGGAGACACCGGCTCGCTCGCCCTGGGCGGGGCCCTGGGCACCATCAGCGTGATCATCAAGCACGAGCTGGTGCTGGCCATCGTCGGCGGGCTGTTCGTGTTGGAGACCGTTTCGGTGATCGTCCAGGTGGTCTCGTTCAAGCTCACCGGCAAGCGGGTTTTCCGCATGGCGCCGCTACACCATCACTTCGAGCAAAAGGGCTGGGCCGAGTCGACCATCGTCATCCGGTTCTGGATCATCGCCACCATCCTGGCCCTGGCCGGCCTCGCCACCCTGAAGCTGCGGTGAGGGACGGCCCATGATCCCCATGTTCCCCTTCGCCGGTCTTCCCGTCGCCGTCTTCGGGCTCGGCCGCTCGGGGCTGTCGGCGGCGAGGGCGCTGGTGGAGGCCGATGCCGATGTGTGGGCCTGGGACGACAGCGAGGACGCCCGCGCCGAGGCCGGCAAGGCCGACATTCCCCTGGTCGACCTTTACCGCTGCGACTGGAGTGAGCTGACCACCCTGGTCCTCAGCCCCGGCATTCCCCATGGCCGTCCCGACGAGCATCCGGTGGTCACCCTGGCCCGCGCCGCCGGCCTGGAGGTCATCGGCGACATCGAGTTGCTGGTCCGCTCCCAGGGCGCCGCGGCTTTCATCGGGATCACCGGCACCAACGGCAAGTCCACCACCACGGCCCTCATCGGGCACATCCTGCAGGTCTCGGGCCGCGATGCGGAAGTGGGCGGCAACCTGGGCGTTCCGGCGCTGGACCTCGATCCCCTGGGCGAGGAGGGGGTCTATGTGCTGGAGATGTCGTCCTTCCAGCTCGAACTCACCATGTTGATCACCTTCGACGTGGCGGTGCTGCTCAATATCAGCCCCGATCACCTGGACCGCCACGGCACCATGGACGACTACGTTGCCGCCAAAAGGCTGATTTTCCACCGCCAGACGACGCCGCGCACGGCGGTGGTCGGCGTCGACGACGATCGCTCCCGGGCCGTCTACGAGGATCTCAAGGCCGAGGGCGACCAGGTGGTGATTCCCATTTCCGGCACCCGGCTCATCGCCGGCGGCGTCTACGCCATCGACGGGATTCTCCACGACGACACCGAGGGCAAGGCGGTGCCGGTGCTCGACCTGAAGGGGGTGCCGACCCTGCCCGGCGCGCACAATTGGCAGAACGCCGCCGCGGCCTACGCCGCCGCCAAGGCCGCCGGCACCCAGCCCGATGTGATCATGGCCTGCATCCAGAGCTACCCGGGACTGGTCCACCGCCAGGAGCAGGTCGCGGTTGTCGACGGCATTACCTACATCAATGACAGTAAGGCCACCAACGCGGATGCCGCGGCCAAGGCGCTCGCCTGCTACGACACCATCTACTGGATCGCCGGCGGCCGGTCCAAAGAGGGCGGGCTGGAGGCGCTGGAACCCCATCTCGGCCGGCTGCGCCACGCTTTCCTCATTGGCGAGGCGGCGGAGGCCTTCGCCAAGGCCCTTGACGGCAGGGTGGCGGCCACCCTGTCGGGGACCCTGGCCGCCGCCGTCGAGCAGGCCCGGGCGCGGGCGCTGGAGGACGGGGCGGACGGCGCGGTGGTGTTGTTGTCGCCGGCGTGCGCGTCGTTCGACCAGTTCAAGGACTTCGAGGCGCGCGGCGAGGCCTTCCGCGACCTGGTGGAAGCGCTGCCGGGGAAGCACGAGGACCCGTACGAGGACGACTCCGGTGCATCCGGGGATCGGCGGACGGAGGGGGCCGAGGAGCGAACGCGATGAGCACCTTTGCCCGTACCGATACCAGTCTTCTTGGCCGCTGGTGGTGGACCGTCGACCGCTGGACCCTGGCCGCGATGGTGGCCATCGCCGCCGTCGGCGCCGTGCTGACCATGGCCGCCTCGCCGCCGGCGGCCGAGCGCATCGGCCTGGAGGCCTTCCACTTCGCGCGCCGCCAGTTCGTTTTCCTGCCCGTGGCGCTGGCGGTGATGTTCGGCACCTCTCTTCTGGCGCCCAGGGGCGTCCGCCGGCTCGCCGTGTTCGGCTGCGCCGCCGCCCTGGGGCTGATGGTGGTGGCCCTTTTCGCCGGCGAGGAGATCAACGGCGCCACCCGCTGGATCCGGTTGGGCGGCTTTTCCCTGCAGCCGTCCGAGTTCGTCAAGCCCAGCTTCGCGGTGATCGCCGCCTGGATGTTGACCGAGCGGCGCCTGGACGAGCGCTTTCCCGGCTACCGGATTGCCGCCGGGCTGTTCGCGCTGGTGGTCGGGCTCCTGCTGATGCAGCCGGATGTGGGCATGGCCGTCGTCGTCGCCGGCGTGTGGGGCGTGCAGCTTTTCCTGGTCGGATTGTCGATGACGCTGGTGGTCGGGATCGCGGTCGTCTTCCTGGGCGGCGGCGTCGGCGCCTACTTCGCCTTCGATCATGTCCAGGCCCGCATCGATCGCTTCCTCGACCCCCTGGCCGCGGACGGCTACCAGGTCACCCAGGCGCTCCAGGCCTTCCGCAACGGGGGCCTGTTCGGGCGCGGCCCGGGGGAGGGGCGCATCAAGGAGATGTTGCCCGACGCCCACGCCGATTTCATTTTCGCCGTCGCCGGCGAGGAATTCGGCCTTATAGCCTGCCTTGTCGTCGTCGGGCTGTTCGCCTTCGTGGTGCTGCGCGGGTTTTCCCGCGTGCTCAGGGACAACGACCTGTTCGTTCTCCTGGCCGTCGCCGGCCTGCTCGCCCAGTTCGGCCTGCAGGCCATCATCAACATGGCCTCCACCATCCACCTGATGCCGCCCAAGGGCATGACCCTGCCGCTCATCTCCTATGGCGGGTCGTCCACCGTGGCCATGGCCTTTGCCATGGGCATGGTTCTGGCGCTGACGCGCCAGCGGGCGAGCATGCAGGGGCACGAATTCATGCAGGTCCGTGCCCACCGGGGAGCGTTCGGATGACGGCCCCGCGGGCGCACCTGGTGGTGTTGGCCGCCGGCGGCACCGGCGGGCACGTGTTCCCGGCCGAGGCCCTGGCCGCCGAGCTGGCCGGGCGCGGTGTCCGCCTGGCCCTGGTCACCGACCGCCGGGGCGGCAACCTGGGCGGCGACCTCGGCGCCGTCGAGACCCACCGTATCCGCGCCGGGGCCGTCGCCGGGAAAAGTATTGTCGCCCGCCTGCGCAGCACCCCGGAACTGGCCTGGGGCACCCTGCAGGCACGGGCCCTGCTGAAGCGGCTGGCACCGGATGCCGTGATCGGCTTCGGCGGCTACGCCTCGGTGCCGACCATGCTCGCCGCCAGCTTCGCCGGCGTGCGCACCGCCATCCACGAACAGAACGCGGTGCTGGGCCGCGCCAACCGGTTGCTGGCCCGCCGTGTGGGGCGCATCGCGACGTCCTTCGCGGCCGTCGAAGGCCTGCCCGTGGAAGCCGCGGGCAAGGTCACCCGCACCGGCATGCCGGTGCGTCCCGGGATCGCCGCCATGGGCGGGCGGCCCTACCCCACCCTGGCCGGGGATGGCCCGGTGCATGTGTTCGTGTTCGGCGGCAGCCAGGGCGCCCGCGTGTTCAGCGACGTGGTGCCCGCGGCCGTGGGCCGGCTTGCCGACACCTGGCGCCGCCGCCTGCGCATCTCCCAGCAGTGCCGCCCCGAGACCCTGGACGACACCCGCAGCGCCTATGGCAAGCTGGGCGTGGAGGCCGAGCTCTCCACCTTCTTCGGCGACGTGCCCGAGCGCCTGGCGGCGGCGCACCTGATCATCGCCCGCGCCGGCGCCTCGACGGTGGCGGAATGCACGGCGGTGGGGCGCCCCGCCATCCTGGTGCCCTATCCTTTCGCCATCGACGACCATCAGACCGTCAACGCGCGGTGCGTGGACAAGGCCGGCGCCGGCTGGTTGATGCCCGAGGACGGGTTCACGCCCGAGGCCCTGGCGGCGCGCCTCGAGTCCCTGTTCGACCTGCCGGCGATCCTGGAACGGGCCGCCGCCTGCGCGCGCGCCGCCGGAGTGGACGACGCGGCGGCGCGCCTGGCCGACCTGGTGTTTCAGTTGCTGCCCTCCAACGGCGAGCCCGAGACCCGGAGGAAGGCGGCATGAGGGAGCTTCCGCTGTCCATCGGCACCATCCATTTCGTCGGCATCGGCGGCATCGGCATGAGCGGCATCGCCGAGGTGCTGCACAACCTCGACTATTCGGTCCAGGGCAGTGATCTTGGCGACAACGCCAACGTCAAGCGCCTGCGCGCCCTCGGCATTCCGATCGCCGTCGGCCACCGGGAAGAGAACCTGGGCGAGGCCCAGGTTGTCGTCATCTCGTCGGCGGTGAAGCCCGACAATCTGGAGGTCATGGCCGCCCGCAAGCGCCTGATGCCGGTGGTGCGCCGGGCCGAGATGCTGGGCGAACTGATGCGCCTGAAGTGGTCCATCGCCGTCGGCGGCACCCACGGCAAGACCACCACCACGTCGCTCATCGCGGCCCTGCTCGACGCCGCCGGGATGGACCCGACGGTCATCAACGGCGGCATCATCAACGCCTGGGGGTCGAACGCCCGCCTCGGCGGCGGCGACTGGGTGGTGGCCGAGGCCGACGAATCGGACGGCACCTTCCTCAAGCTCCCGGCGACCATCGCCGTGGTCACCAACATCGACCCTGAACACCTGGACCACTACGGCTCCTTCGAAGCGCTGTGCGCCGCCTTCGACGCCTTCGTCGAAAACATCCCGTTTTACGGTTTCGCCGTGCTCTGCATCGACCACGCCGAGGTCCAGGCGATGATCTCCAGGGTCTCGGACCGCCGGGTCGTCACCTATGGCTTCAGCCCCCAGGCGGACGTCCGCGGCGTCGATGTGGAATCGGACGCCGACGGAATGCGCTTCAACGTGGTCATCACCGACCGCATGGCGGACACAAGCCGGACCCTCACGGACCTGCGCCTGGCCATGCTCGGGGCCCACAACGTGCAGAACGCGCTGGCCGTGGTCGCCATCGCCAACGAGATGAACATCGAGGACGCCGTGCTGCGCCGGGCGCTCGCCGACTTCGAAGGCGTCAACCGCCGTTTCACCAAGACCGGCACGGTCGACGGCATCACCGTGATCGACGACTACGGCCACCATCCGGTGGAGATCGCCGCGGTCCTGGAGACGGCGCGCGCCGCCACCCAGGGCCAGGTGATCGCGGTGGTCCAGCCCCACAGGTATTCGCGTCTCCGGGATTGCTTCGAAGGGTTCTGCACCTGCTTCAACGACGCCGACGTGGTGGTGGTGGCCCACGTCTATGCGGCCGGCGAGGACCCCATCGAGGGCTTCGAGCGCGATGCCCTGGTCGACGGGTTGCGCTCCCGCGGGCACCGCTCGGTGGTGCCCCTGGACGGCCCCGAGGATCTGGCCGGGATGGTCAACGACATGGCATCGCCGGGCGACATGGTCGTGTGCCTGGGCGCCGGCAACATCACCGCCTGGGCCAACGCGCTGCCCGGCGCGCTGGAACGCCTGCGCCACGGCGCGCGGACGGAGGCGGGCGAATGATGGCGGCCAGCTCCCGCACCACGCGCCTGATCGAACGGCTGCCCGCCGTGCGCGGACGCTACACCCAGGACGCGCCCCCGGCCACGCTCACCCGCTT
>JACZWD010000125.1 GCA_022572335.1 Pseudomonadota bacterium | reverse complement strand
CCAGCGTCCGCATGAAGTTGGCCAGATTGTAGGCCAGGGCGTGAAGCTGGAGCCGAACGGCGTTGTCGCGGAACTTGCGGCATGACAGCCGCGTCCATTTGATCGCGTTCTTGCCTTCCTTGATGTATTGCTCCGCTTTGCCCCGCTGATTGTAGAACCATGTCGCCCGCTCGGCTGACCGTGACAGGTTGGTGACGACGAAGCCGACGCGGGGATAAAGGTCGTTGGGATGCCATTCCACCTTGGCCACGACACGCCGCTTCCTGTCCCAGCTTCCAGCTTGATAGCTGAAGCTGGCATAATAGCGCCGCACATGGTTCGGCGGACGGCCAACGGGCCGTGTCAGCAGATGTGCGATGCTTTCCTGAAGAACTTGGTTCATCGGCAAACGGATCGCGTACAGGAAGCCCTCGGCTTCGAGGTATTCGTATATCTCCGGCGAGGCGAAGGCGGCATCCCCTCGGAAGTAGCGGCGCAGGTTCCGTTCCCGGTAGCGCTCAACGACCGGTTCCAGAACGTCGCGCCAGCCATCGGCGCTGTGGACGTTGCCGGGGCGTAGGGCGCACCGTTCCAGATCGCCGAACTGGTTGAACAGGAACAGGGGATGATAGCAGGTGCAGCCGAAGTGGCCGTTGTAGGCCGATCCCTCCTGTTCGCCATGGGTCGGGCTGACGCTGCTGTCCATGTCGAGAATGATCATCTTCGGTGGGCGACGGTCATGAACCTTATCGATCCACATCCCGTTCATCTCAGCCAAGGCTTCAACGTTCACGTCATTGGCCAATAACTCCGTTTCAAAGCGTCCCATCTGACTGGCGGAAGCGGCCTGTCTTTCGATGGCCTTGCCACCAACAATCCAGCGCATGGCAGGGTCACGCCCCAGACGGTCGGCGTCGTTCACATCTTCATAGCCACCAAGGCGACCAAACACCGATTGACGAAACTGCCCCGTCATGCCGTGCCATCCGTTTTTGCCAGTACGGCTGTCCTGGAAAATATCCCCTGCAACCTCGGTCAGGCCAAGGGCATCGTCAAGCTCCCGATAGGCGAGCAACCCGGCATCAGAGGTAATCCTGGAACCGTGAAATTCCAGCTTCAGGCGGCGGTCGAAATTAACCCGTAACCCCTCCGGTTTCGATTCACCCGCCGGGTGTGCCATGATAATCGCTCCATATTTGCCTCAACATATTGATTCTTATAACAGAATCACAGCCATATGGCACGGAGTATCGGGCTCACTTGGGGAATGGGGGCTTATAGAAATTATTTCCAGTACCTTTTCACGTTCAGGCGCGGACGTCGACCACCGTGCGGCCCCGCACCCGGCCCTGGAGTATTTTGCCGCCCAACCCGGCAACCCCGGCCAGGGGGACCACGTGGGTGATGCGCTCCAGCTTGTCCTTGGGCAGGCCGTCGGCCAGGCGCCGCCAGCCTTCGAGCCGCCTCTCCAGCGGGCACAGGTTGGAATCGATGCCGAGCAGGTTGACCCCGCGCAGCAGGAACGGGATCACGGTGGTGGCGAGCTGGGGCCCGGCGGCCAGGCCCACCGCGGCGCAGCTCGCTCCATGGCGCAGGGTGGCGAGGACGCTGGCCAGGGTCGTCGAGCCCACGCTGTCGATGGCGCCGGCCCAGCGTTCCGAGCCCAGCGGCCCCTTGGGCGGGGTTTCCAGCTCCGCCCGGGGGACGATGACGGCGGCCCCCAGTTCCTCGAGATATGCGTGGGTCTCGGGCCTTCCCGTCGAGGCGGCGACCCGGTAGCCCAGGTTGGCGAGCAGGGCGACGGCGATGCTCCCCACCCCGCCGGCGGCGCCGGTGACCAGCACCTCGCCCTCGCTTTCCGGCGTCAGCCCGTGTCCCTCCAGGGCGATCAGGGCCAGGGTGGCGGTAAAGCCCGCGGTGCCGATGGCCATGGCCTGCTTGAGCGTCATGCCCGCGGGCAGCGGCACCAGCCAGTCGGCCTTGACCCGCGCCCGGGTGGCGTAGCCGCCCCAGTGGACCTCGCCGACCCGCCAGCCGGTGAGGATCACCTCGTCGCCGGGCTTGAAACGTCCCGAGTCCGAGGCTTCCACCGTGCCGGCGAAGTCGATGCCGGGCACGTGGGGATAGGAGCGCACGATCCGGCCCAGGCCGCCCAGGATCATGCCGTCCTTGTAATTGAGCGTCGAGAAGGCGACGGCGACGGTGACGTCGCCGTCGGGCAGGGCGTCGTCGTCGAGATGCCTGATCTCCGCCGTCACCTTGCCGTCCGCCTCGTCGAGCACCAGGGCGGTGAATCCGTCGTTCTCGGCCATGTTGTCCTCCCTTCCGCGCCGGCGTACGCCCATTTGCGCCACCCGCGGAATTCTTAGAGCCCCGGTGGCTTGCGGTCAATCGGATGCCCTGGCCCCGCCTCAGCCGTCGGCCAGGCGCCAGCGCACCGTCCCGCCGGCGAGGAACGGCGTGATCGCGCCGCCGCCGGCGAGGGGCACCGTCGCGGGCACCACCCAGTCGACGCGCTCCAGGGTCACGGTGCCGGTGTTCACGGAAAGCCCGTAGAAGGCGGACCCGTTGAGGGCGGCGAAGGCTTCCAGCTTGTCCAGCGCGCCTTCGTCCTCGAACACCTGGGCGTACAGCTCGAGCGCCGCCGGGGCGGTGAAGATGCCGGCGCAGCCGCACGCCGATTCCTTCTCCGCCGTGGTGTGGGGCGCCGAATCGGTGCCCAGGAAGAACCGCGGGTCCCCCGACGCGGCGGCGCGCCTGAGGGCCACCCGGTCGCGCTCGCGCTTGGCCACCGGCAGGCAGTACAGGTGGGGGCGGATGCCGCCCTCGAACATGGCGTTGCGGGTGATCATCAGGTGATGGGCGGTGATGGTGGCCGCCAGCCGGGGCGGGTTTCCGTCGCCCCGGTCGCGCACGATATCCACCGCGTAGGCGGTCGTCGCGTGCTCGAACACCACCTTGAGGGCCGGGAAATCGTCGAGCAGGGGCAGGAGCACCCGGTCGATGAACACCGCTTCGCGGTCGAACACGTCGACGTCCGGGTCCGCCACCTCGCCGTGCACGAGAAGCGGCATGCCGATCTCCTGCAGGCGCTCCAGCACGCCGCGCACGCGGGCGATATCGGTGACGCCGGCGGCCGAATGGGTGGTGGCGTGGGCCGGGTACAGCTTGACCGCGGCGAACACCCCGTCGGCGTATCCCCGGGCCACCATGTCGGCGTCCGTCGCGTCGGTGAGGTAGCACGTCATCAGCGGCGTGAACCGGGCGCCCGCGGGCAGCGCCGCGACGATGCGCTCGCGATACGACGCGGCCGCCTCGGCGGTGGCGACCGGGGGGACGAGGTTGGG
The DNA here is from genome assembly GCA_022572335.1 of Pseudomonadota bacterium. GTDB lineage: Bacteria > Pseudomonadota > Alphaproteobacteria > Rhodospirillales > 2-02-FULL-58-16 > JACZQZ01. Next base: position 4,575 of record JACZWD010000125.1, on the reverse strand, counting down.
CATGACCATGGCGCGGCCGAACCGGCGCGCCGTCAGCGGCGCCACCGCGGCCAGCATTTCGCCGTCGCGCAGGTGCACGTGCCAGTCGTCGGGCCGGCTGAGGGTGATCCGAGCGGTTTCAGCCACGTTTGCGCATCCTTGCAGCCGCCCGCCTTATATCACGGAAAAATCGCCCGGGGAGGGTTTGCGTGTTCCCCTTCCCTTTCCCGCGCCCCTTTGCGCCCTCCGCGTTACAATTATAAAACGTAAAGGACGCGGAGGATCGCGGAGGGTTTTCAAGAAGGGAAAGGCAGTCAGAGGCGCACACGTCCGGACCCGTCGGCCGCCCGTCCCCGGTGCCGTCACCTAAGGTTCAGGCGCCGCCGCCGTCCTCGTCCAGATAGGCGTCCACCCTGCGCCAGGTATGCAGTTTCCCGCAGGCGGGACAGGAAACGGACTTCTCGCCGATCTGCACCGACTCGAAGGCATGCCAGTCGAATGTCATGCCCGTGTACACCGGCTTTCCCGTTTCGGGACAGGTGATCATCACCCGGGCCATGGGTGCCTCCGTCAAACGTTCACACACAGGCGCCGGAACCCGGCAGCCGTTACAGTCAGGTGGACACCGCCGGCGTCCCCCCTGCCCGGCCGCGCCAGTGTAGAGGAAATTCCCGATTTTTGCCAGACGTCCCTGTCCCGCGGTGCGCCGCCGGTCTCAGAACTTGCGCGCCTGGACCACGTTGGCGTTTATGGTTTCCTCGCCCAGCGCCTTGCACGCCTCCAGCCGGTGCAACCCGGACACCAGGACGAAGCGGTCGCCGTCCCGGCGCACGCCGATGGGCGTCTGCAGGCCGTCCTCCATGATGCTCTCGGCCAGGGCCTCGACGGTTTCGGGGTTCAGGTCCCGGCGCCGCTTGACCGGTACGTATATGTCGTCGATGGCGATGGCTATGGTTTTCACGGCCGCCTTCCCTGACCGCCACAAGACACGCCCGCCTCAGGCCCCTTCGCCCCGCCCCGAGGCCCCTGGCTACCGGGTCCTGGTGCAGACCGTGTAGGCCTGGGCGAGCCCCTTGCGCGCCGCAGGCCCGAGGCTGTCCAGGGCCACCACCCGCCAGGTCACGACCGTCTCAAGGTCGGAGGACCCGCGCAGCACGGTGGGTCCAACCACCGGGGCCACGACGCCAACCGTGCCGTCGGCGCCGATCGCCAGTCTTCCCTGCACGCAATTGACGGACGACGGCGTGATCATAAAGGAATTCAGGGGCCCGCCCTCGGCGGCCGCACTGACGATCACCGGAACGGTCAGCTCGCCCGTTTGCTCGGCCGCCTGGGCGGCGAATGCGACCAGCGCCGGGACGCATGCCGTCAGCAGGGACGCAGAAAGGGCCTTGCTCCATCTGCTCATGGTTTCCTCCCGCGATGTTGTTGTGCACACCACCCGTGGGGCGATCTCCCCGACAAACGGCGTGGGTTTGCCTGATATTAGCAGAAACGGGTGTTCGGCGCCATCGGGGGAGGTTTTCGGCCGCTCACCGCATGCCCGGGGCGAACCCGGGGAGCCTCGTTCACGTCGCCGCCGCCAGGGTCTCGAAGACGTCGCCTTCGGGGGCCAGGCCCAGGATGTGGACGCGGTGCCAGAGCGCGAAGAACAGGAGGTTCCAGGCGGCCCGGCCCTGCCGTTTGGCGGACCCGGCGAACAGGTCCTCGACCGCACCCGGCCGGCACGCCTCGCGCACCCCCGGCTGGTTCGCCACCAGGGGTCCCAGGTCCCTGCCCCGGCCGGCGATCCAGCCGGCCACCGGCACGGTAAAGCCGCGTTTCCTGGAGAACGGGCGGGCCGAGGGAAGCCGGTGCTCGACGAAGCTCCGCAAAAGCCACTTGCCCAGGCCGCGCCGCACCTTGAGCCGGTCGGGCAGGCGGAAGGCCACCTCGGCCACCCGCGGATCGAGAAAGGGCGTGCGTCCTTCCACTCCGTGGGCCATGAGGCAGCGGTCGAGCTTGGCGAGAAGGTCGTGGGGCAGCCAGTCGGCGCAGTCCACGGCCTGGGCGACCTGCAGCCGGGTGCGGCCGGGCCGGGTTTCGGCAACCTCGGCCATATCGATGCCGGCGCGCCAGTTGCCCGGATACGTGCGCAGCACGTCGACGCCGTCGAAGGCGCCGCGGGCCCGCATGGGCCGGCCGCCAAACAGCCGCCAGCGGGCATTCCTCCGGTAACGGCCGTAGCCGGCGAACAGCTCGTCCCCGCCTTCGCCGGTGAGGATCACCTTGAGGCCGGCCTCGCGGGCCAGGCGCGCCAGCTTGTAGCTGGGCAGCAGCGCGTAGTCGGCGGCCGGGTCGTCCATGGCCACGGCGATGGCGGGCAGCAGCCGCCAGAAATCGTCCTCGGCGAACTCCACCGCTTCGAAGCGCGCCCCGGCCGCCTCGGCGACGACGCGGGCGTGGTCCCGTTCGTCGGCGACGCCGGGCGCGGAGAACCCGGCGCAAAACGCGTGCACCGGTTCGTCGTTGAGCTCGCGCATGAGCGCCAGCAAGGCCGACGAATCGACGCCGCCGGACAGGAACATGCCGTAGGGCACGTCGGAGCGCTGGTGCACCGTGACGCTGTCGGTCAGCGCGTCGGCCAGGCGCCGGCCGGCCTCCGCCGCGCCCCAGGCCTCGGGCGCGCCGTCGGGCAGGGCTTCCAGGCGCCGCCGTTTGACGACGCGGCCGCGCTCGACGACGATGGTCTCGCCGGGCAGCAGCCGCTGGATGCCCTCGAAGGCCGTCCTCCGTCCGCACGTGAACTGCAGCTGGAAGAGCTCGTCCCGACTTTCGGCCCTCAGCACGCGCGCCGCCAGGTCCGCCTCGAGCAGGGCCTGGGGCTCGGAGGCGAAGGCGAAGCGGCCGGCGGTCTCGGTGTAATAGAGCGGCTTGATGCCGAAAGGGTCGCGGGCCAGGACCAGACGGTTGCGCGCCCGGTCGTGGATGGCGATGGCGTACATGCCGCGCAGGAGTCCGGTGAAATCCAGGCCGTGGCGAAGGTACAGATGCAACGCCGGCTCGCAGTCGGACCGGGTGGTGAATTCCGCGCCGGCCAGGTCCTCGCGCAGTTCCACATAGTTGTAGATCTCGGCGTTGGCGACGAGGGCGGCGCCGTCCGCCGCCCCGGCCGGCGCATAGATGGGCTGGTCGCCGGTTTCCAGGTCGATGATGGCGAGCCGGGTCTGCACCATGCCCACGCCGCCGGCCATGTGGCGCCCGCGCCCGTCCGGCCCGCGGTGGGCGAGCGCGTCGGCCAGGCGCTCCAGGACCGGCTCGCTGGGCGGCGCGCCGTCGGCGGTCATGATGCCGGCGATGCCGCACATCAGGACGCGACCTTTTCGAAGAAGTCGAGATAGCGCTGCACGCCTACGGCCTCGGTGAAGCGCGCCTCGTATTCGGCGCGCCCTTTCCCGGCGAGGTGCGCGCGCAAGGCTTCGTCGCCGACGACGCCGCGGATGACGTTGGCGAGCGCCGCCGCATCGTCCACCGGCGTCAGCACGCCGGTCTCCATGTGCTCTATCAGGGTGCCCGGGCCCAGGCTGTCGGTGGCGATCACCGGGACGCCCTGCGCCCAGGCCTCGATCACCACGTTGCCCAGGGGCTCGCGGCGCGACGGACAGACGAAGATGTCGGCGGCGGCAAACAGCGCCGCGGTGTCCTCGCGCCAGCCCAGGAAGCGCACCCTGGGCTTGACCGCCAGGTGCCGCGCCAGGTCTTCCAGCTCGCCGCGCAACGGCCCCTCGCCGGCCAGCCACAGGTACACGTCGGGGACCCGGGCCAGGGCCCGGAGCAACACGTCGAAGGCCTTGTTCTCGTGCAAGCGGCCGAGGGCCAGGAGAACCGGCGCCCCCGCGGGGGTGAACAGCTCGGCGCGGGAGACGGGCGGCGCCCGCTCCTGGCTGGCGAAATTGGGCAGGTAGTGGGCCCGGTCGGCCGGCCAGCCCGATTTCTCCAGGTATTCCACGATGTCCTCGGTGTTGGCGATCAGGTGGTCGCAGCGCCGGTAGTACTTGACGTCGTAATAGCCGCCGAGCCGGCCCACGTGAACGAAATCGCCCTGCGGACACAGGTGCGTCGCGCGGTTCATCCAGGTGACGACGACGGCGGGGCGAAAACGCTTGATCTCGCGCCGCAACGCCAAGCGCGTGCGCACATCCAGCGGGCCGCCGAAAGGCAGTTGCACGGGGTCGACGCCGCCGGCGCCGAGGATGGCGGCGCGCCGGGGGTGGCGCCGGATCGCCACGCGCTGCTCGAGGCCGGCCCGATCGAGGGCCAGCACCAGGCGGGGGAAGAAGGTCTCGGCACCGCCGGACTCGCCGAGTGCGACGATGCGCTGCTTGCCTGCGTTGATGGAGTAGTGCAGGCGCACGCTCTTGACCTTGTAGTCGTCGCGCACGTGGAACGCGATCAGGACGACGCCCGTCGCGACGCGCTCGATGCGCGGCACCGGGGTGCGCACGCGAATCACGGGCGCCTGGTCCTGCATGACGCGGATGATGAACGAGTCCGCCGCGGCGTCGTTCTCCTCGCCGTTCGGCCCGCGCAGGCGGAACGAGTAGCGCAGGTCCTTGC
>JACZWD010000124.1 GCA_022572335.1 Pseudomonadota bacterium | reverse complement strand
GTGGGGACCGAGAAGGACTTCGCCCCCGCTCCCTGGGCGCACCTGGATGCGGACCTGCGTAGTCGGGCCGAAGCGCGGGTCGAGGAGGACAACATCCGCCTCACCGTCGAGGATATCCAGCCTCTCGACAAGGCTGTCGCTCGCGCCGCCGGCGGGCTCAGGGTGTTTATCCGGGACGAGGCGCCGCTCACCGGCTTGCGTGGCGTGGTCGAGCGCGAAGGCCGCGGCCGCGGCCACATCACCCTGGTGGTGCCGGTGGCTGGCGACCGGGAGGTCGAGGTCATGCTGCCCGGCACCTACGCCATTTCGCCGGCCACGCTCGGCGCGATCAAGGCGATTCGGGGCATCGTCGACGTCCAGGAGATTTGACCCCGCCGCAATCCATGCTCTCCACTCGTTTTGACTTGCAAACCGGCCTGCCAGCGAGTATCTAAGCGGCCATTCACGCACGGGGGAACCCGTGCAAATTCACACGCGGGAACCCGGCCCGCGGGCGGACAGCCCGTGGGGCCGCTCCGGTGCCAGGCTCCAGATTTCCTGATTGCCAGGGTCAGGGCCCGGCCTTCCTCCCGCGGCGGCTTAACCGGAAAAGGATGAAGTCCCATGGCCATGCCGACCTTCACCATGCGTCAGCTCTTGGAAGCTGGCGTCCATTTCGGCCATCGCACCCGGCGGTGGAACCCTAAAATGGCCCCGTACCTGTTTGGGGTCCGCAACAAGGTGCACATCGTCGATCTACAGCAAACCGTGCCCATGCTGTACCAGGCCATGGGCGTGATCCGGGAGGTGGTGGCCAGCGGTGGCCGGGTGCTGTTCGTCGGCACCAAGCGCCAGGCCTCGGACCTGATCGCCGATCACGCCAAACGCTGCGGCCAGTACTACGTCAACCACCGCTGGCTCGGCGGCATGCTGACCAATTGGAAGACTATTTCCCAGTCGATCAAGCGTCTGCGCGACATGGACGTGCAACTGGCCGATGACGATATCGGCCACACCAAGAAGGAATTGCTGCGCCTCACGCGTCAGCGAGACAAGCTGGAACGCGCGCTCGGCGGCATCAAGGAGATGGGGGGACTGCCCGACATCCTGTTCGTGATCGACACCAACAAGGAAGCGATCGCGGTCAGGGAGGCAATCAAGCTCGACATTCCCATTGTCGCGGTGATCGACAGCAACTCCGATCCCGATGAGATCACCCATCCGATTCCCGGAAACGACGATTCATTGAGAGCCATCCGACTTTACTGCGAGCTGATTTCGGGCGCCGTCCTCGACGGTCTTCAGGAAGAGCTGATGACCGGCGCCGCCGATGCCGGCGAGAGCGAAGAAGCGCCCGAGGAACGGCTTCCCGAAGCGGGAGCGAGGCCATCCGAGGCCGGGGCGGAGGTGAAACCATCCGAGGCCGGGGCGGAGGTGAAACCATCCGAGGCCGGGGCGGAGGTGAAACCATCCGAGGCCGGGGCGGAGGTGAAACCATCCGAGGCCGGGGCGGAAAGGCCGCCGGCGCCGGAACCACCTGTGGCCGAGACCGAGAAGGTGTCCGACAAGGCCGAGAAGAAGCCCGGCGGCACGGACGAGAAGCCGACCAGCTGAGCGCGCTTTCCGGCGCTCTGGAGACCGCAGTTTATTTACATGTTCTATATATATCAGGTGATTACAAAACTTTCTTGAGAAAGAAGTATAACTATGGCTGAGATCCCCGCGTCACTGGTGAAGCAGCTGCGCGAGAAGACCAGCGCCGGCATGATGGACTGCAAGAAGGCGTTGGTTGAGAGCGGCGGCGATCTGGAGGCGGCGTTCGACTGGCTGCGCAAGAAGGGACTCTCCGCGGCGGCGGAAAAAGCCGGGCGCATCGCCTGCGAAGGCTTGGTGGGCGTGTATGTCAAGGACGCTGTGGGGGCCATGGTGGAGGTGAACTCCGAGACCGATTTCGTGGCCCGGAACGAGGCGTTCCAGGCGTTCGTGAAGGCGGCCGCGGCCATCGCTCTCGCCAAGGACGGCGCGGTGGAACAGGTGAAAACCGCCTCTTATCCTGGCGGCGAGGGCACCGTGGCCGACGAGCTGACCCGGCTCATCGCCACCCTTGGCGAGAATCTGGTGATTCGCCGGTCCATCGCTCTCTCGGTCTCGCCGGGTATAGTGGCCAGCTATGTCCACAACGCGGTCACATCCGGCCTCGGCAGGATCGGCGTCCTGGTCGCCGTGGAGTCGGACGCCGATGCGGGGCAACTGGCGGACTTGGGCAAACGGCTCGCCATGCATGTCGCGGCGACGAATCCTGAAGCCTTGAGCATCGATGACGTGGCCCCCGCCGCGCTTGAACGCGAGCGCGCCATTCTCGTCGAGCAGGCCCGTATCACCGGCAAGCCCGAGCCGATCATCGAGAAAATGGTCAAGGGGCGCCTGCGCAAGTACTACCAGGAGGTCGTGCTCACCGAGCAGACCTACGTCGTGGACGGTCAGAGCCGGGTCGGCGATGTGGTCGAGGCCGCCGCCAAGGCGCTTGGCGTACCGGTCGCGGTGGTTGGATTCGAGCGCTTTTCCCTGGGCGAGGGTATCGCGCGGGAGAGGAGCGATCTCGCCGCCGAGGCCGGCCGCCCCCTCGCTGGCTAGGCCGCCAAGGGTCGGGCGAAGCGCCGCGAGAGATCAGCACCGGCGAGCACCGGGACCGGGAACGATAGGGCGCGCGGCGGCGCCCGGATTGGTGTATCATTTTGCGCCTGCGGGTGCCTTGTCCGCAATGTCGCGCGTCAGGGCGGGGCCAGGGAGGCAGGGTCAACGGGATCAGCTATGTCGCCCCAACCCAACTACCGCCGAGTTCTGCTCAAGATTTCCGGCGAGGCGCTGATGGGCTCGCGCGAGTATGGGCTGGACTTCGAAACCGTTGCCCGCATCGCCCGGGACGTGAGTGCGGTGCACCGGCTCGGCGTGGAGATCTGCCTGGTCATCGGCGGCGGCAACATCTTCCGGGGGGGCTCCGCCGGCTCCGGCATCGAACGGGCGAGCGCCGACTACATGGGGATGCTGGCCACCGTGATCAACGCCCTGGCCGTGCAAAGCATGCTCGAGAGCAAAGGCGTGCACACCCGGGTACAGTCGGCGATTCCCATGGCCACGGTGTGCGAGCCTTACATCCGCCGCCGGGCCATTCGCCACATGGAAAAGGGCCGCATCGTGATCTTCGCCGCGGGCACCGGGAATCCGTTCTTCACCACCGACACGGCGGCCGCCCTGCGCGCCGTTGAAATGGACTGCGACGCCTTGCTCAAGGGCACGCAGGTGGACGGCGTCTACAGCGCGGACCCCAAGAAAGTGAAGGACGCCAAGCGTTTCGACAGGCTTTCGTACCAAGAGGTTCTGTCGCGGGACCTGAAGGTCATGGACACCTCCGCCATTGCACTGGCGCGCGAGAACGAGGTTCCCATCCTGGTCTTTTCCATTCACAATCCAGGGGCTTTTGCCGACGTCGTCACCGGCACCGGCGCTTACACGATCATCGGGCCGGAAAGGACCGTGGGCTCTGATAGGACCGTGGACTAGGATCGGAGAACGTGGATATACCCGACATCGAGGCCAGGAAGAAGGACATCAAGCGGCGCATGGAAGGAGCCGTGGAGGTGTTGCATACGGAGTTCGCCGGCCTGCGCACAGGACGGGCGGCGACCAGTCTTCTGGAGCCGCTCATGGTGGATGCCTACGGAACCGGGACGCCGATCAGCCAGGTTGGTACCATCGGCGTGCCCGAGCCCCGCATGCTGACGGTGCAGGTTTGGGACAAAAACCTGGCCAAGTCGGTGGAAAAGGCCATCCGGGAATCGGGCCTGGGCCTCAATCCCTCCCTGGACGGGCAGTTGGTTCGCGTACCCATCCCCTCGCTGACCGAGGAACGGCGCGTGGAGTTGGCCAAAATCGCCGCCAAGTACGCCGAGGAGGCGCGCATCGCGGTCCGCAACGTGCGCCGTCACGGCATGGATGACCTCAAGCACGCGCAGAAGGCGGGCAACATTTCCGAGGACCTGCAGCGCGATCACGCCAAGGAGATCCAGGACCTGACCGACACGTATGTGAAAAAGATCGACGACACCCTGGCCAACAAAGAACAAGAAATCATGCAGGTATGAGGCAATGAAGGCGATTCCCCTGCAAACCGATGCGGCGCCGTTGCCGCCGGTCCACGTGGCCATCATCATGGACGGCAACGGGCGCTGGGCGCGCACCCGCAGCCTGCCCACGAGCGCCGGGCACAAACGGGGCGCGCAGGCCGTGAAGACCGCCGTCAAGAGCGCCGCCCACGCGGGGGTGGCGTATCTGACGCTCTACGGCTTTTCGTCCGAGAACTGGAAGCGCCCGATGGACGAGGTCAACGACCTCATGGGGCTTTTGCGCTATTACCTCAAGACCGAGATCACCTTTCTCAATCAAAACGGGGTGCGTTTCCGGGTCATCGGGGAGCGCGAACGCCTGGCGCCCGATATCGTCGCCCTGATCGAGCAGGCCGAATCGCAGACCACCGCCAACCGCACCCTGACCCTGACCATCGCCCTAAGCTATGGCGGGCGCAGCGAGATCACCCTGGCCGCGCGCCACCTCGCGCAGGAAGTGGCCGCGGGTGCCCTGCAGGCCGACGATATCGACGAAGCCGAGTTCGCCCGCCACCTTTTCACGGCCGGCATTCCCGACCCGGACCTCCTGATTCGTACCAGCGGAGAGAAACGGATCAGCAACTTCCTGCTTTGGCAGATGGCGTACGCGGAATTTATTTTCGTCGATACCCTTTGGCCCGACTTCTCAAGGGAAGACTTCGAAGGCGCTCTCCGGCAATACCATCTCCGTGAACGGCGTTTTGGCACAAGCGGTGGCTAACACAGGCACGTTTCGTGTCCGCGTGTTGTCCGCCCTGGTGTTGGCGCCCCCAGTGCTGGGCGCCGTCGTTTACGGGCCGCCGTTTTTCGACCTGCTGGTCGCCGCCGGCGCCGTGATCCTGGCCTGGGAGTGGAGCCGGCTGTGCGGCGGTCCCGCCCCCGGGACGATGGGCTTGGTCCTGGGCGGAGCGCTTTTGACGGCCGTCGCGGCGGCGGCCCTGGAGCGCCCCGATGTGGCGCTGGCCATTCTGCTATTGGCGTTCGCGGCCGTCTTCGGCGTAGCGGCGGCGCTGGGTCGCGGCGCGGCGCCCGAGGACGATCCAGGTGCGCCGGACCGGCGCCTGTGGCTGGCCGCCGGGGTTCTCTACATCGGAGTGCCCTGCGTGGCCTTGGAGTGGATGCGCGCCGATGCGGCCCTCGGCCGCGATACCGTTTTCTGGCTGTTTGCCGTGGTCTGGGCGGCGGACAGCGGTTCCTACGGCTTCGGGCGCCTGATCGGCGGCCCCAGACTGGCCCCCGCCATCAGCCCCAAGAAGACCTGGGCCGGCCTGTTGGGGGGGATCGCCTGCGCCGGGGCCGCGGGCGCCGCCACCGCGGCGGTGCTGGGCAACAACGGGGTCGCCCAGCCGGCCGCGTTCGGCGCCCTCATGGGCACGGTGGCGCAGGGCGGCGACCTGGCGGAATCGTGGATAAAGCGCCGTTTCGGCGTCAAGGACACGGGCACCATCATTCCCGGCCACGGCGGGCTCCTGGACCGGGTTGACGGCCTGATGGCGGCGGCGGTTGTTACAGCGTTGATAGGTTTGCTCGGACATGGCAGTGTTCTGATATGACCGCACCCCAAACCAGCCCCCCCGGGCCGCGACGGCCCCGAGGAGCGTCACCATCCTGGGCTCCACCGGATCGGTCGGCTGCAATACCATCGATCTGATCCAAAGGCACCCGGATGCCTTCACGGTCGAGGCGTTGACGGCGAATAACAACATCGCGCTGCTGGCCGAGCAGGCGCGCGCCCTTCGCCCGCGGCTGGCGGTGGTGGCCGACCCGAAGGGCTATGAGGACCTGAAGGACGCCCTGGCGGGCACCGGTATCGAGTGCGCCGGCGGGCCGGCGGCCGTGGTCGAGGCGGCGGCCCGGCCGGCGGAATGGGTGATGGCCGCCATCGTCGGCGCCGCGGGCCTGGAACCCACCCTGGCGGCGGTGCGCCGCGGCGCCATCGTGGCGTTGGCCAACAAGGAATGCCTGGTTTCCGCCGGCGACGTGATGATGGCGGAGGTTCGCGGCAACGGCGCCACGCTGTTGCCGGTGGATTCGGAGCACAGCGCCATCTTCCAGGTGTTCGAATTCGATCGCGCGGACAAGGTTGATCGCATCATCCTGACCGCGTCCGGCGGGCCGTTTCTCGGGATGGACCTGGCCGACATGGCCGGCGTGACGCCGGAACAGGCCGTGGCCCATCCCAACTGGGACATGGGCGCCAAGATATCGGTGGATTCGGCGACCATGATGAACAAGGGCCTGGAGCTGATCGAGGCCTACCACCTGTTTCCGGTGCCGGAGGAGCGGATCGAGATTCTGGTCCATCCGCAATCGATCGTCCACAGCATGGTGGCCTACGTGGATGGCTCGGTATTGGCCCAGATGGGGACTCCCGACATGCGCACGCCCATCGCCTATGCCCTCGGCTGGCCCGAGCGGATGGCGGCGCCGGCGCCCCGTCTGGCCCTCGAAGAGATCGGCGACCTCACCTTCGAAGCACCCGATCCGACCCGATTCCCCGCCCTGAGGGTGGCCCGCCACGCCCTGCAAACGGGCGGCGGCGCGCCCACCATACTGAATGCGGCCAACGAAGTGGCGGTTCAGAGTTTTCTTTCGGGAGGGATCGGATTCCTTGATATTGTGCGCATCGTGGAGCAGACCCTCGAGACGGCGCCCAACGGGAAACTGGAAAACCTGGAGGACGTGGGAGAGGCCGACGCGGCGGCGCGGCGGATCGCGAGAAGTTTTATTTCAGATGGCCCGACCCGCCATTAGAATCGTGTGATAGGCCCGAATTGGACACCGGATTATGAGCTTCCTGAACTTCACGTGGTATTACATCGTCATTTTCCTGATCGTTCTGACGATCTTGGTGTTTGTCCACGAAATGGGCCATTTCTGGGTGGCCCGGCGCAACCGCGTACGGGTCGAGGTGTTTTCCATCGGGTTCGGCCCGGAGATCTATGGTTGGACGGACCGTTTGGGAACACGCTGGAAAATCAGCGCCATACCGCTGGGTGGCTACGTGAAAATGTTCGGCGAGAACGCCGTGCCGGGCGATGGCGAAGAAGAGCGCCCCTTGACCCCGGAGGAGCGCGCCGTCTCGTTCCACGAAAAGTCTCTTGGCCAGCGCTCGGCCATCGTGGCCGCCGGGCCCATCGCCAACTTCCTGTTTGCCATCGTGCTTTTCGCCGGGCTCTTTGCCTTTGTCGGCAAACCGGCGCCGCTGGCGGCGGTGGGCGTGGTGCAGCCGGAAAGCGCGGCGGCCGAAGCCGGCCTGAAACCGGGCGACCGGATTCTCAGCATTAATGGCGAGGCCATAACCTGGTTCGAGGATCTGCGCCGGATTGTCAGCGCCAACCCGAATGTCCGTCTGGAGTTGACCGTGCGGCGCGAAGGCGCCGAGATGCTCGTGCCGGCAACGCCGAAACCTTTCATCGAGAAGGAGGGTCCCGACGAGGTGCGCGAGATCGGCAGGCTTGGCGTGTCGCCGGACCCCGAACAGATCGAATACGAACGCCTCGGGCCGCTGGCGGCCGCGTGGATGGGGGTCGAGCGGACGGCAAGCATGACCATGCAAATACTTGACTACCTTGGCCAGATCATTGGCGGCTCGCGCACCACCGACGAACTCGGCGGCCCGATCAGGATCGCCCAGCTTTCAGGGAACATCTGCCAGGGTGGGCTGGCCGATTGTATATTTTTCATGGCGGCGCTTTCCGTCAACCTGGGCCTGATCAACCTGTTTCCCGTCCCCATGCTGGACGGGGGGCATCTTGCGTT
>JACZWD010000123.1 GCA_022572335.1 Pseudomonadota bacterium | reverse complement strand
TCCGACGGGCCGCATACGCGACCGGAAGGCGGCTTACCAAGGCTTTCGGACGGCGTCGCGCACGCTTTGCGATGCCCCGCATCGCCACAGCGCACGCTCCTGGCCGAAAACCTTGGTAAGCCGTCTCTATGGGTCATGATCGGCGCTCCTTGGTATTAACGACAATGGCGGCGGAAAACTGGAACCGCCGGGTGTGGCGGCTGGCCGGACCCATCATCCTGGCCAATATTTCGGTGCCCCTGCTGGGCGTCGTCGATACGGCCGTCGTCGGCCACCTGCCGGGACCCCAGTCCATCGGCGCCGTCGCCGTGGGGGCGCTGATCCTCAATTTCGTCTACTTCGGCTTCAACTTCCTGCGCATGGGAACGACGGGCCTGACCGCCCAGGCGCTGGGCGCGGGCGATGCCGACGAGGTTCGCGCGTCCCTCGCCCGGGCGCTGCTCGTGGCGGCGGCGCTGGGCGCCGGGCTGGTGGCGTTGCAGGGACCCGTGGCGTGGGCCGCGTTCGGGCTGATCGACGCCAGCGCCGGCGTCTCGCCCCTGGCCAATTCCTATTTTTCCATCCGCATCTGGTCGGCGCCCGCGGTGTTGGCCAACTTCGCCATTCTGGGGTGGTTCATCGGCGTCCAGAACACCCGCGCCGTGCTGTTCCTTCAGGTGGCCATGAACGGCGCCAACATGGCGCTCGATTTGTGGTTCGTCTTCGGCCTGGGCCTCGGGGTCGCCGGCGTGGCGTGGGCGACCCTGATTTCCGAGGTCGGGGCGTTGGCCCTCGCCCTGGTGCTGGTGCGCCGCACCGTGCGCCCCATGGGAGGCCGCTGGCGTCTGCACCGCGCCGCCGACGGCGCGCGGCTGAAGCGCATGGTGGCGGTCAACCGTGACATTTTCATCCGGTCCTTGTGCCTGCAGGCGGCCTTTTTCCTGTTCACCGCCATGGCCGCGCGCATGGGAGACGTGGTGCTCGCCGCCAATGCGGTGCTGCTCCTCTTCCAGAGCCTGCTGTCCTACGGACTCGACGGCTTCGCCCACGCGGCGGAGGCCCTCACCGGGGGCGCCGTCGGGGCCGGGGACCGTGCGCGCTTCACGGGCGCGGTCCGCGCCACGAGCCGGTGGGCGCTGGTCTTTGCCGGGGCGTATGCGGTGCTGTATGGGGCCTTCGGCCCGGTGCTGATCGACGTCATCACCGACGTGCCCGAGGTGCGCGGAATGGCCCGCGCCTATCTTCCCTGGGTCGTTCTGTCCCCCCTCGTTTCCGTGTGGAGCTTCCAGCTGGACGGCATCTTCATCGGCGCCACGCGGACGGCCGAGATGCGCAATGCCATGGCCGTTTCCCTGGCGCTTTACGCCGCCGCCGTCTGGGTGTTGATACCGGTGATGGGAAACCACGGCCTGTGGCTGGCGTTCATGGTGCTGATGACGGCCAGGGCGGTAACCCTGGCGCTCCTTTATCCGCGCCTGGAGCGCGCCGTCGGCGGCGCCCCCTGAGGCGGGCGCCAGACGAGGGTTTTCCTTTCGCCGCGACGGCGTGTATGGTGCCCCGATGTCACGGCGAAGGAAAGCCCTTACATCCGCGTGCGCCGCGACCGTTATCGCCGTCTTCGGGGCAACCGCAGTCGTGCCTCCCGCCCTCGCCGACCCGCCGCCCTGGGCTCCGGCCCACGGCTACCGGGCCAAGAAGGGCAAGAAGGTCAAGAAATACAAGCACGCCGCCCCACCCATCACCTTCGGCATCGACCTTGGCCAGTGCAACCGGGAGCTGCTGGGCGGGGCGCTCGGCGCCGCCGCCGGCGCGGCCCTCGGGACCCAGGTTGGAAAAGGGACCGGCAAGACGGTGGCGATCATCGGCGGCGCCATCCTTGGCGCCCTTGTCGGCGGCAGCCTGGGCCGGGCCATGGACGAGGTCGACCAGAACTGCGTCGGCCAGGCCCTGGAGCGCGCCGAAACCGGACAAACCATCGTCTGGAACAATTCGCGGACGGGCGCCCGGTACCAACTGACGCCGACAAAAATCTACAAGGACACGCAAAACCGCTACTGCCGCGAATACATCACCAAGGGCACCATCGACGGCAAGGAGCAACAGCTCTACGGCAAGGCGTGCCGGCAGCCCGACGGCAGTTGGGAACTCGTCCAATAACCCCCGCATAGACCCCGGGAAGCAGGGCGGCGCCGGCGTGGCCGGTTCCGGGAGGCGCCGCCCTCAGGCGACCGCCAAGTGGTCGCGGCCCGCGGCCCCGGGGATTTATCTCCGAAAAATCCACCGAAACCAATCCGTTCGTATAGGCGTCCTATGCCAGTGGATAATTTTCCTGCCGTGCCGAACGGCGTGACAATACGAAAAATCGCGGACGCCCGCCGGGTGATCCGTATTTCGGAAATCCGTCCTTCGGCGAGGAAGGTTCTCCATGATCGCGTCCTTCTCTGGTTTGTCCGTCGCGCCCGAGGAAAGCCTGTCCCATTACCTTAAGGAAATCCGCAAATTCCCCATGCTGCGCGCCGACGCGGAGTTGCAACTCGCCCGGCGCTGGACCAAGCACGAACACGCCAAGCCGGCCCACAAGCTGGTGACCAGCCACCTGCGCCTGGTGGCCAAGATCGCCATGGGCTACCGGGGATACGGCCTGCCGCTGGGGGAGCTCATTTCGGAAGGCAACGTGGGCCTGATGCAGGCGGTCAGGCGGTTCGATCCCGAACGCGGGTTCCGCTTTTCCACCTATGCCATGTGGTGGATCCGCGCCGCCATCCAGGAATATATCCTGCACTCGTGGTCGCCGGTGAAGACGGGGACGACGGCGGCGCAGAAGAAGTTGTTTTTCAACCTGCGCAAGCTCAAGAACCGAATCCAGATCATCGAGGACGGCGAACTGGCTCCCGAGCACGTGACCAAGTTCGCCAGGAACCTGAAGGTGTCGGAAGACGATGTGATCAGCATGAACCGCCGCCTGTTGAAACCCGATCACTCCCTCAACGCCCTCGTGTACGATGACGGCGAACGGGAATGGCCGGAGGAGCTGGTGGACGAATGCGACGACCACGAAACCGTGCTCGCCGAGCATCGGGAGCTTGGCGACCGGCGCCGGCTTCTGGCGCGGGCGCCGAAAACCCTGAACGCCCGCGAGCGCAATATCCTCACCGAGCGCCGGCTCGAGGAAAAACGCACCACCCTGGAAGGCTTGAGCCGGACGCACAGCATCTCCCGCGAACGGGTGCGCCAGATCGAGATGCGCGCCTTCGACAAGGTTCAGAAGTCCGTGCGCAACGCCTCCCTCCAGCAACGGCTGCCCGCGTGAGCGCACCGGCCGCCCCACGCCCTGCCCTGGGACAGGACACTAATACCAAGGGGCGCTGATCATGGCTCATAGAGATCGCGTAGGCGGCTCGTCGGGCAGGAGGAACGTTGCCGGCGATGCGGCGCATCGTCAAAACTTTTCGACGCCCTCCGACGGGCCGCATACGCGACCGGAACGGCGGCTTACCAGGGCTTTCGGACGGCGTCGCGCACGCTTCGCGATGCCCCGCATCGCCACGGCGCACGCTCCTAGCCGAAAACCTTGGTAAGCCGTCTCTATGGGTCATGATCAGCGTCCCTTGGTATAACCACTTGACTCAGGTCAAGGACGCCAGTCCCCAATTCTATAAGACTCTAGCCACTCGGGGAGCAATCCCCGAGGCTCGGTATTCCGAGTTCATTTCCCTCTAAACGTCATGTTTCCTTGTAAATCTTGCGGGGCCTCAGGCCCCACTTTTTTTGTCATGACGGGTGGTGAAAAGCCGTCACAGGTAGCTCTCGGGTTCGATTTCCCGGAGCAGACGCTTGACGTCCGGCACCGCCACGGAACGGCCGGAAAAATAGGCGACGCCGTCCTCTTCCAGTTGCTTGATGGCACGGGACATGGTTTCCGGGCGGATGCCGATCATGGCCGCCAAATCCTGCCGCGCCAGGGGCAGCTCCAACTCGAACCTGCCGTCCTTGCCGCTGGTCGCGTAGCGATCCTTGAGAACCAGCAGGAGGTGGGCGAACCGGGCGCGGACGCTCAGGGTCACGCTCTGCAGAATCCTCTCCTCGGCGGCACCCAGTTCCCGTGCCACGGTTTGCAGGAACTGGAGCCCGAGGGCGGGATTGTGTTTGAGCAAGGTCCTGACGGTTGCGCCGTCGAGGAAGCAGATGGTACTCGGCTTCAAGGTTTCGGCGCTGGCCCCGTGGTCCTCGCCGACGAGAAAGGACCGGTAGCCAAGGGTGTCACCCGGGTAGGCCAGGCCAAGAAGAATGGAATTCCCGTCGGCGTCGATCTTGCGGAGGCCCACCATGCCGGTCTCGAAACAGTGGACACCGCGGCACGGGTCTCCCTGGTGAAAAATGACCTCTCCGGGCCGGTATTCGCGGACGACCTTCGCTTTGTCGAGGAGGCGAAGTTCCTCTTTGTTCAGGGCGCACCACTCCGCCCGCTCCCGGCTTTGGCAGGTAAAGCAATCCCGTCGGATGCTCGATGTGTTACACGCTGCCATGGATTCGTCCCAACAAAACCGTCCCCTCCGCCACACCTCCCCCGAATTTCGGCCGGCGCGCGCCGACCAGGACCATTTTTCCCGCCGCGCCACAAGAGTCATCGTAGCGGCGACGTTAGCGCACTCCCCTTCCCCCCACAACCGAACGCCTTTTACGGCCCGTCGGTTGAAGAGTGATATGGTTTTCAGCGACGGTCTGGCCCGCCCATCATGATCAACGTCAAGGCACCGGGCCGGATACCTTCGCAAAGTGCTCGGTGGGGTCGCGGATCGGGACAGGGAGACCCCGCGAGGGTCTCCCAATGGCACCGTTTCCAGCCGCTCGTTTTTTTGTTGCCCGCGGCCCCCGGGGGGACACGGGGGGTGCCCCCCCGACAACGATACGCGGGGGACGCCCTTTCTTGCGGCGAGGACGACCATGACAGACGAAACCGAGATCGGGCTCACCGCCAAACGATTCGTAGAACGCTTCGGAAAAGACGCGCCAATGAACTGCGTGCCGCCGGTCACGTCGAGGAATATGACATATGGATGTCCATATTCAGCGAGGTGAAATCCCTGCTGGATGCGGGATCGAAAAAGCGGTAAAGCGTCCGCCGCGCATATCACGGCTGGACGAACGGCTCGTATTGGGGTTTATTCGGGTTCTCTTTGAACCTGCAAGGGGGGGGAACCACCATGAACAAACAGGATGTCGTCGCGGCTGTGGCCAGGAGTTCCGGCCTCAGCAAGGCCAGCGCCGACAATGCGGTCGACGCGATTTTCAGCGCCATCACCGACGCTCTTAGAAACGGCGAGGATGTTCGGCTGGTGGGGTTCGGTACCTTTTCCACCCGCCGGCGCGCGGCCCGTCAGGGCCGAAATCCCCGCACCGGTGAAACCATCCAGATCCCGGCCTCCATACAACCCAAGTTCAAGGCCGGCCGGCCCCTCAAGGATGCGGTGAACGGGTAGGGCCGTTCGTCGATTCCCGTGAAGGCGCCGCGGCCGCCCAGCGGGGTGGTTGCGGGGCCTGGTGCCGCAACGGTGTAAATCCTGTGGGGAAAATCCCCGCGTGAAACGAGCGGTTCTGGTCGTCTGCGATGGCCTGCGCGCCGATATGGTGACGCCCGAGTTGACTCCCAACCTGGCGCGTCTGGCCGGCCGGTCGCGGGTCTTCGCCAGCCACCGCGGCGTGTTCCCGTCGACGACGCGGACCACGTCGGCCTCGATTGCCACCGGATGCCTGCCCGGCCGGCACGGACTCGAAGGCAACTGCGTGGCCCTGGACGAAGGGGACGGCCTGTTCGCCATCTCGGCCGGGCGGCCGGATTTCCGCGACCGCCTGCGCACCGCCACGGGCCGCACGCTGCTGGTCCCGACCCTGGCGGAACGTCTGCGGGAGCACGGCGGCGCCGTCATTTTTTCCAACGTGTCGGCCGGCGCCGCCCATTTCCAGGACCCGGACGGATACGGCGTCGTCTGTCACCGGCAGGGCTCGTTCGGACCCGGCCTCGAACGTTTGCCCGGGGACCAACGCCTGGACGTCACCCATGACGCCGCCGGCGATACGGCGATGACCGGGCGCTTCTGCGACGACGCCCTCGGCCGCCGCCCCGCCCTCGCGGTGCTGTGGCAATGCGAGCCGGACCACACCCAGCATGCCCGGCCGCTGGGGTCGCCCGAGCATCTGGACGCCCTCGCCGCGGCCGACGCCAACGCGGCCACGGTGGCCCGCGCGGTCGCCGGGCTGGAGGCGCAAGGCGACGATGTCCTGCTCCTGGTCGCGTCCGATCACGGCCATGAAACCGTGGACGGGATCGTTCCCCTGGAGACCCTGCTTATCGACGCCGGGCTGAAAGACGGCGACGGATCGTCCGACGTGGTCGTCGCCTCCAACGGCATGAGCGCCGCCATCTATCTTTCGGACGCGGCACGGACGCGCGGCGGCGCCATCGTGCGCTTTCTCAAACGCCAGGACTGGATCGGCGAGGTCTTCGCCGGTCCCGCCCTGGCCGAGGTCGGCCACCGCACGGACACGCCGCTCGCCATCGCCCTGACGACGCGCAAGTCCGATGCGGCCAACGCCCACGGCGTGCCCGGCCTGAGCCATGCCATCGCCGATCCCCTGTCCGACGAGACCCACATGGGCTGCGGCCAGCACGGCGGCCTCGGGCCGTACGAGCAGCACCCGTTCCTGTTCATCGGCGGCGGCGGCTTCGCGGCCGGGACGCGCACCGACTCGCCGAGCTCGGCGGTGGACATCGCGCCGACCGTGCTCCGCCATCTCGGCCTGCCGTTCGACGGCATGGACGGCGCGCCCCTGTCCCGGGACTGACCGCCGGCGGGACCGGCCCGCCGTGCCTTGACCGTGGGACCGGGACCTGGAAATTCAAAATTTCCGGAGTTCCGGCGGCGCCCTTTGCCGCCCCTTCGTGCTACTGTGGTGAAAACCGGCCCGTTGCCGGGGGAAAAGCCCGCCGCCCACAGGAGGAATCGCCGTGGCCCAGATCAACATCATGTTCACCCGCTTCTCGGCCTTCTACAGCCCGCTGATCGCCGCCATCGCCGCGGGTTTCCTGAAGGCCGAAGGGCTGGAGCCGACCCACGCGGTGGCCCCGCCCGGGACCTCGGCGATCAAGGGCCTCGCCGACGGATCGGCCCACGTTGTCCAGTCGGCGCCGTCCAACAGTTTCGCCGCCCTGGAAAAAGGCGAGACACCGCCCGCCGTCCACTTCGCCCAGATCAACGAACGGGATGGGTTCTTTTTAGCCGCCCGCGAGGCGGACCCCGCCTTCACCTGGGACAAGCTGGCCGGCAAACAGGTCCTGGTCGACCACGGCGGCCAGCCGCTGGCCATGTTCAAGTACGCCCTGCACCGGATGGGCGTGGCGTACGACAGCATCGAGGCCATCGACGCCGGCGACGTGAAGGCCATCGACAAGGCCTTCCGTTCGGGCCGGGGGGACTACGTTCACCAGCAGGGCCCGGCGCCCCAACAGTTGGAACGCGACGGAGCCGGCCATGTGGTCGCCTCCATCGGCGAGGCCATCGGCCCCGTCGCCTTCAGCAGCCTGGCCGCGTCCCCGGAATGGCTGCGGACCGACATGGCGAAGGCCTTCGTGCGCGCCTATGCCAAGGCCCGGCACTACGTCAACGAGACGCCCGCGGCCGAGATCGCCCGCGCCGAGGCGGCCTACTTCCCCGACATCGACCAGGACGTTCTCGCCGCCACCATCACGGCGTACCAGGGCCTCGGGTGCTGGAACCCGACGCTGCCCATAACCGCGGACGCTTTCGAGGTGACCCTGGACGTCTTCCAGCACTGCGGCCTGATTACCGAGCGCCACGCCTACGAGGACATCGTCGCGCCGCCCCCGGAGGCCTAGCGGGAATACGGAACGGCCAACGCTATGGCTTCGAACGCGCAAGGGATGCGGCCCGGAACCGCGTGGAAGCTGGGCATCATCACGCTCGCCCATGTGGTGGGCACGGTGAACATCGTCTCGGTGCTCGCCATGGCGCCGGTGATCC
>JACZWD010000122.1 GCA_022572335.1 Pseudomonadota bacterium | reverse complement strand
GGCGGGCCGCCTCCACGTCGACAAGGCGCAGCAGGTGCCAGCCGAGCGGGCTTTTCACCGGCTCGCTGTACCGGCCTTCCTGGAGCGAGAACACGGCGTCGGCGAGCTCGGGCAGGAGCTGATCCTGGGTGACCCAACCCAGATCCAGGGTTTCGGCGTCCGCGTTCGCCACCTCCTTGGCGACGCCGGCGAAATCCCGGCCTTCGCCAAGCATGCCGTAGGCGCGCTTGGCGGCGTCCTCGTCGTCGAGCACCATCATCTGCAGCCGGCGCCGCTCGGGCCGGTCGAACTCGTCCTCGCGGGCCTCGAAGGCCTCTCGGAGCGCCTCATCGGAGATGGCGATCTCCTTGGCCAGGTCTTCCGCCGTCAGGGTGACGACGGTGAGCGCCCGGTATTCGGGCGCGGTGAAGCGGCCCGCGTTGTCCTTGTGAAACGCGGCCAGGGTCTCCTCGTCGGGTTCCGGGATGCCGGTCATGGCGCCGTCCGCCACCCTGAGCACGTCGGCGATGCGCTTCTCCTGGCGGTGATTGTACATGGCCGTCACCAGCGTGCGCGGCGCCGCCGCGCCGGCCTGAAAGCTGTCCAGGAACTGGGTCCGCATCAGGTTTCCGCGCACCAGCGCGACGTATCCGTCCTCGGTCAACCGCTCGGACTGAAGGAACTGTTCGAAGCGGGCCCGGTCGAACGTGCCGCGGATGTTGCGGAAGGCCTGGGTGTCGCGGATCTCGCCGGACACCAGGTCGTCGCTGATGGCCACGCCGAGGGCGTCGGCGCCCTGGGCGAACAGGATATCGTTGATCATCCTGCCCAGCACCGAGTGCGGAAGCCCCAGGGCCCGCGCCCGTTCCAGGTCCAGATCGCCGCCGAACACGGTGCGCAGGCGTCTCATCTCACGCTGGAATTCCGTGTTGAACTTGTCGGGCCGGATTTCCACGTCCCCGACCTCGGCCACCGCCGTCGTGCGGGAGCCGGGGCTAAAGACGTCGCCGATGCCCCAGATGGCGAAGCTGACGACGAGCAGGCCAAGGAGACCCTTGACGAAGATAGAGGCGGTCCGTTTGCGGATGGCTTCCAGCATGGGCGTGATCTGTGGTTGTGGGTATGGAGGGGCGCGTTTCGCGGCGCTCCCCGGCGAGATGCGCCGCATCATAAAAGCGCGCATTAAGCCCCGCAACCTCGTAATCGGCGCCGTCGGCCCTTCGCGGTGTTGGAGGCGGCTTTCCCCTTGTGCTAAACAAACCGACGCCGCCGGGCTCGGGGGCCGCGGGGGCGTCCCCCGCATAACCATAGCCCGGGGGGACACCCCCCTGGTCCCCCCGGGAGCCGCGGGGGCGTCCCCCGCATAACCATAGCCCGGGGGGGCACCTCCCTGGTTCCCCCGGGGGCCGCGAACGGTGCAGCGCAGTGGAGACGG
Organism: Pseudomonadota bacterium; assembly: GCA_022572335.1. GTDB lineage: Bacteria > Pseudomonadota > Alphaproteobacteria > Rhodospirillales > 2-02-FULL-58-16 > JACZQZ01. The sequence continues at coordinate 6,616 of JACZWD010000122.1, read as the reverse complement.
ACATGGCCCGACGCCCCCTGATCGCCGGCAACTGGAAGATGAACGGATTGCGGGGCGATGGCCTTGCCCTCGCATCGGCGCTGGTGCAGCGCATGAAGGCGGAAACCGGTCCCGCCTTCGACATGGTCGTCTGCCCGCCGTTCACCCTCGTCGCCGGCGTCGGGGCGGCCGTTGCCGGCTCGGGCATCGCCCTTGGCGGACAGGACTGCCACGGCGCCGAAAAAGGCGCCCACACGGGGGACATCGGCGCCGCCATGCTGGCCGATCTGGGCTGCGCCTTCGTCATCGTCGGCCATTCCGAACGCCGCACCGACCACGCGGAGACCGACGCCCAGGTGAAGGTCAAGGCCGAAGCCGCCCTCGCCGCGGGCCTCACGCCCATCGTCTGTATCGGCGAGACCGCATCACAGCGGGACGCCGGCGACACCATGGAGGTGGTCAAGGGCCAGCTCGCGGGCTCCCTTCCCGAAGGCGCGTCCGCCGCCAACACCGTGATCGCCTATGAGCCCGTGTGGGCCATCGGCACGGGCCGCACGCCGACCACCGGCGAGGTCCAGGAGGTCCACGCCCTGATCCGCGGCGAACTGGCGGCCCGCCTCGGCGGCGGGGAAGGGGGGGCCGGCGGCCTGCGCATCCTCTACGGCGGCTCGGTAAAACCGGCCAATGCCGGGGAACTCATGGCGCTGCCCGACATCGACGGCGGCCTGATCGGCGGCGCCAGCCTGAACGCCGACGACTTCTGGGCCATCGCCGAATGTTGCCAGTAGTACTAGCCACGGCGCCCGCCACGGATTAAATACCACCGGCGAGCGACGGGTCGTTCGGCGAAGGCAGGTCGGCGAAGGCAGGCTGCCGCCGGGGACGGCGGCACAACCGGGTAAGAGAGGCCATGACCGCGGTCATAATCGTCATCCACCTGATCCTGGCCATCGCCCTTGTCGGCACGATCCTGCTCCAGCGCAGCGAAGGCGGCGGCCTGGGAATGGGCGGCGGCGGCGGCGGCGGCATGGGCGGATTCATGACCGGGCGCGCCACGGCCAACCTGCTGACCCGCGCCACGGCGGTCATCGCCGCCCTGTTCATGCTGACCAGCCTGACCCTCGCCATCCTGGCCGGCGGCGACCGCGAATCGCGCTCGATCCTCGACCAGCCGCCGGCGGCGGTGGAGCAGGAACCGGCCGAGCCGGAGGGGCCGAGCGCTCCCCTTGCCCGTTAGCATGGGCGGTTCGGCGAAGGGTTTGGCGAGGCGGCGGAGATGCCGTCTCTTCTTCTTTGAGAGGGCGCGCCGGATGGTGTATAGTGTCCGTCCATGACGCGGTTCATCTTTATCACCGGCGGCGTGGTCTCATCACTCGGCAAGGGATTGGCATCGGCGGCCCTCGGGACTCTGCTCCAGGGGCGCGGGTTCAAGGTGCGCCTGCGCAAGCTGGACCCCTACATCAACGTCGATCCGGGCACCATGAGCCCCTATCAGCACGGCGAGGTCTACGTCACCGACGACGGCGCCGAGACCGACCTCGATCTCGGACACTACGAGCGCTTCACCGGCGTCGCCTCGCGCCAGAGCGACAACATCACCACCGGACGCATCTATTCCGACGTCATCGCCCGGGAACGGCGCGGCGATTACCTGGGCGCCACCATCCAGGTGATTCCCCACATCACCGACGCCATCAAGGCGTTCATTACCAGTGACCTCGAGGACGAGGACTTCGTGCTGTGCGAGATCGGGGGCACCGTCGGCGACATCGAAGGCCTGCCGTTCCTCGAGGCCATCCGCCAGATGGGCAACGAGCTGGGCCGTGAGCGCGTCATGTACCTGCACCTGACGCTGGTGCCGTACATTCCCAGCGCCGGGGAGTTAAAGACCAAGCCCACCCAGCACTCGGTGAAGGAGCTGCTGAGCGTGGGCATCCAGGCGGACGTGCTGCTGTGCCGGGCCGACCGCGAGATCCCGGACGCCGAACGGCGCAAGATCGCGCTGTTCTGCAACGTCCGCCTCGAGGCCGTGATCCCGGCCCTGGACGTCGACACCATCTATCAGGTGCCCATCAGCTACCACGAAGAAGGGCTGGACGAACAGGTGTGCCGCCATTTCGCCATCGACGCGCCGGCGCTGGACCTGTCCGGCTGGCGCGACATCGTCCACCGCGCCACCAAGCCCGAGGGTGAGGTCAGCATCGCCATCGTCGGCAAGTACACCGGCCTGCTCGACGCCTACAAGTCCCTGGCCGAGGCCCTGGCCCACGGCGGCATCGCCAACAACGTCCGTGTCAATACCAACTGGATCGATTCGGAGATCTTCGAGCGCGAGGACACGGTCCAGCACCTGGACGGGGTGAACGGGATCTTAGTGCCGGGCGGCTTCGGCGAGCGCGGCGCGGCGGGCAAGCTTGCGGCGGCGCGCTTCGCCCGCGAACGCGACGTGCCCTACTTCGGCATCTGTTTCGGCATGCAGATGGCGGTGGTGGAGGCGGCGCGCAACATGGCCGGCATCGAGGGCGCCGGGTCCACCGAGTTCGGTCCCTGCGACGAACCGGTGATCGGCCTGATGACCGAATGGATTCGCGACGGCACCGTGGAAACCCGCGCCCGCGACGGGGACCTGGGCGGCACCATGCGGTTAGGCGCCTACGCGTGCGAACTCAGCCCCAACAGCCGCGTCCGCCAGATATACGGCACCGACCGCATCAGCGAGCGCCACCGCCACCGCTACGAGGTCAACAACACCTACGAAGCGCGGCTGGCCAAGGCGGGCATGATCTTTTCCGGCAAGTCCCCCGACGGCGTGCTGCCCGAGATCGTGGAACTCCCCGATCATCCCTGGTTCATCGGCGTGCAGTTCCACCCCGAACTCAAGTCCAGGCCCTTCGAGCCGCACCCGCTGTTCACCTCCTTCATCGGCGCCGCCATCGACCAGGCGCGCCTGGTCTGAGGCGGGGAAAAAGCCTCCATGACCCAGCCCCGCCACGTGTCCATCGCCGGGCTCACCCTCGGCAACGACCGGCCGGTCGTCCTCATCGCCGGGCCGTGCGCCATGGAGAGCCGCGCCCATGCCCTGGAAACGTCGTGGGCGCTGTCGGACATGGCGGAAAAACTGGGCATCGGGCTGATCTACAAGACCTCGTTCGACAAGGCCAACCGCACCAGCGCCGACACGCCGCGCGGCGTCGGCCTGGACGCGGCGCTGCCGGTATTCGCCGAGATCCGCGAAACCGTGGGCTGCCCGGTGCTCACCGACGTCCACGAACCGGGCCAGTGCGCCGCCGTCGCCGAGGCCGTGGACGTGCTGCAGATCCCGGCCTTCCTGTGCCGCCAGACGGAGCTCCTTCTGGCGGCGGGCCGGACGGGCCGTCCCATCAACGTGAAAAAGGGCCAGTTCCTGGCCCCCTGGGACATGGCCAACGTGGTCGCCAAGATCGAGACTACCGGCAACAAGAATATCCTGGTGTGCGAACGGGGCGCCAGCTTCGGCTACAACACCCTGGTCTCCGACATGCGGGCCCTGCCCATCCTCGCCGCCACCGGGTGCCCCGTCGTCTTCGACGCCACCCATTCGGTGCAGCAGCCGGGCGGCGAGGGGACGCGATCGGGCGGCCAGCGGGAATTCGCCCCGGTGCTCGCCCGCGCCGCGGTCGCGGTGGGAGTCGCCGCCGTGTTCATGGAGACCCACCAGGACCCGGACAAGGCCCCCAGCGACGGCCCAAACATGATCCCGCTCAGCCAGTTGCCGGAAATCGTTGAGACCCTGCTCGAAATCGACCGGGTGGCCAAGGCGCGGCCGGTCGTCCTCCAACCGGGGCCGGAAAAGGACACCGGATGACCGCCATCATCGATATCCACGCCCGCGAGATCCTGGATTCCCGCGGCAACCCCACCGTCGAGGTGGACGTGGTGCTGGAGACCGGCGCCTCGGGGCGCGCCGCCGTCCCTTCGGGGGCCTCGACCGGCGCCCACGAGGCGGTGGAACTGCGCGACGGAGACGACGGGCGCTACGGCGGCAAGGGCGTGCAAAACGCCTGCGCGGCGGTCAACGGCGAGATCTTCGACGCCCTTTCCGGCATGGACGCCGAGGACCAGTTCCTGATCGACCGGACCATGACCGCCCTCGACGGCACGCCCAACAAGGCGCGGCTCGGCGCCAACGCCATCCTCGGCGTCAGCCTGGCCGTCGCCAAGGCTGCGGCCGACGAGGCGGCCCTGCCGCTGTACCGCTTCGTCGGCGGGACGCACGCGCACCTGCTTCCGGTGCCCCAGATGAACATCATCAACGGCGGCGTCCACGCCGACAATCCCATCGACATCCAGGAATTCATGATCATGCCGGTGGGCGCCGGCACCTTCGCCGACGCCGTGCGCATGGGTGCCGAAACCTTCGCCGCCCTGAGGGCGGCCCTGAAAGCCGCCGGGCACAACGTCAATGTCGGCGACGAGGGGGGCTTCGCCCCGGCGCTCAAGGGCTCCGAACAGGCCCTGGACTTCATCATGAAGGCCATCGAGACCGCCGGTTACAAGCCCGGCGCCGACATCGTGCTGGCCCTGGACGCGGCGGCCAGCGAGTTCTTCACCGACGGAACCTACGCGCTCACCGGCGAGGGCAAGACCCTGGACGCCGCCGGCATGGTCGCCTACTACGAAGGCCTCGTCGGCGGCTATCCCATCGTCTCGGTCGAGGACGGCATGGCCGAAGACGACTGGGAGGGCTGGAAGGTGCTCACCGATGCGCTCGGCAACAAGGTGCAGCTCGTCGGCGACGACCTGTTCGTCACCGCCCCGGCGCGCCTGAAGGAAGGCATCGGCAAGGGGGTGGCCAACGCCATCCTCATCAAGCTCAACCAGATCGGCACCCTGACCGAGACCCTGGAGACCGTGGAGATGGCCCACAAGGCGGGGTACGCCGCCGTCATCTCGCACCGCTCGGGCGAAACCGAGGACACGACCATCGCCGACATCGCCGTCGCCACCAACGCCGGCCAGATCAAGACCGGCTCGCTGTCGCGCTCGGACCGGCTGGCCAAGTACAACCAGCTCATGCGCATCGAAGAGGAACTGGGCCCGGCGGCCCGGTACGCCGGGCGCGGCGTCCTGCGTTAGGGCGTGTGCCGGTAAATAGCGTTGTCATCGGCTCTCGGGCCTGCCTCGCCGCTGTCCGCCAATAGCCCCGGGTGTGTGAAAACCCGGGTCGGAAGGGCGTCGGCGCAACAATAGATCCGGCGATAGCGGACGGGTGAAACATTATTGCCTGCGACGGCGGTTACGCGAACCGATGTTGCGCGCTCGGGCCTCGAAAAGAGTTTCCACCCAGCCTGGACCCTTTGCGGACGTTGTCCCCTCAGCGCGTGAAACGACCATTAGGCAGGTTTCCCGTCGCCATATCAGCCCGATAAACGGCCGAGCGGTGCATCGTCAAAACTTTTCGACGCCCTCCGACGGGCCGCCTACGCGATCTCCATGAGTCATGATCAGCGCCCCTTGGTATGACCCCTCGGCGACTTCGCGGGAGGGGACGGCCTAGCGGGAGGGAATCGGGCGCACGCTTGGTGTTCGCCCGTTTAATGCAATTTAGTTAAAATTTTATACAATATAAATTAAAAATACTGACGAATTTTGTTAAATAATTATTCAATTGTTATTTAAAATTATCATCCTTTAGCATACATTTTTGTTGACATGGTGTTTAATTACTAGTAAATATTCAACAACATCATTGATTTTATGGCGGAGCCGGATAGTCAGGGGTGCGAAACGGGCGGCGCCGTGGAGCAGTGGAGGTTGAATTGACACGTACATATGATGTTCGCGCCCCTTCGCGTGCAAATGGCATCCGAACCCGCGCCGGCGGCCGGTTTCCGGTTGTCGTGGCGATGGCCCGGAGTGCCGGTTTGGTGGTCCTGATGTTGGGCCTTGTCTCCCTGGTTCCAGGAGTGTCCCCGGCGTACGCGGATGATATCGTCAAGGGGAACGGCGACAGTGGCGCGGCGACGTCTTCCGGCGCGAAAGCGCACCGCGGCAAGGGCGTCACCATATCCCGGTCGGCGAAATCGAACTCCGGGTACCGTGTCCGGCACCCGCGTGCGGTGGTCATCTTCGCCAGCAACAACCGGGGCGGCCTGTTCGCCAAGGGCGTGAAGGTGAAGAACGCGTTCAAGAAGAAACACGGCCGGAACTTGGCCTCTAGGGGTACCGCGACCCCGTCCACGAATGGGTATGGCCCGGCCATAGTCGCCCACGGCGGCAAAGGCGGCGGCCTGTCCAACAGCGGCTCCGTTGGTGGCCTCGGTGGCAGCAAAGGCGGCGGCCTGTCCAACAGCGGCTCCGTTGGTGGCCTCGGTGGCAGCAAAGGCGGCGGCCTGTCCAACAGCGGCTCCGTTGGCGGCCTCGGCGGCGGCAAAGGCGGCGGCCTGTCCAACAGCGGCTCCGTTGGTGGCCTCGGTGGCAGCAAAGGCGGCGGCCTGTCCAACAGCGGCTCCGTTGGCGGCCTCGGCGGCGGCAAAGGCGGCGGCCTGTCCAACAGCGGCTCCGTTGGTGGCCTCGGTGGCAGCAAAGGCGGCGGCCTGTCCAACAGCGGCTCCGTTGGCGGCCTCGGCGGCGGCAAAGGCGGCGGCCTGTCCAACAG
>JACZWD010000121.1 GCA_022572335.1 Pseudomonadota bacterium | reverse complement strand
CTCCGACGGGCCGCATACGCGACCGCAACGGCGGCTTACCAAGGCTTTCGGACGGCGTCGCGCACGCTTTGCGATGCCCCGCATCGCCACAGCGCACGCTCCTGGCCGAAAACCTTGGTAAGCCGTCTCTATGGGTCATGATCAGCGCCCCTTGGTATAAGGGCGGCCTCCTTGCCGGCTCAGCCGGCGGCGTCCCGCGGCGTCAGCAGGCGCAGGAAGCAATCCTCGCGGGAAACCTTGATCACGCCGTGGCCACGGACCTCCACGTGGGTCACCCGGTAGGCGCCGCCGCCGTCGGGCCGGTAAAGGAAGACATCGAGGATGCAGATGCTGTCCCGGTACTGCCAGATCTGGGCGGGGTCGTCGCGCCGCTTGAAGGACGGCTCTCCCAAGAGGGCCATCACCTGTTGGTGTTCGAGGCCGAGCAGGATGCGGGGGGCCGGCACGCGATCGGGACCGGGAACGATGTCACGCCCGCGCACATCCTGGCTCATGGCCAGGTCCGGCAGGCTCCGGGGCGCCGGGGCCGGAGCCGGGGTTTCCGGCGTCGGCGCCTCCCGCGCTTGTTCCGCGGGCGCGGCGGGGGCCTCTGCGTCCGGCGCCTCCGTGGCGGAAAAATCGATAGCCTTCGGCGGCTGAGCAGGCTCGCAGGCGGCGGCGAGGACGATCACCGCCGCCGCCGCTGCCAGCGGCCGCCGCGGCAAACGTCGAGACGGGAAAAACGGCGTCCGGCTCACGCCTTCTCCGGTGATACGGTGGACTTTTCCGGGGTCTCGTCCGGTGTTTCCGGCGTTCCCCGCGCTTCCGCCTGCTCCTCCTGGCTCAGGGCGTGCATGTCGCCCGAGATCTCGCCGCCGGATTCGATGACGATGATTCCGTAGCGTATGGACCCGCTGACCCGGCCGCCGGTGCGCACGGTCAGCTTGTCGTAGGCGATCAACGTGCCCTCGTACCGGCCGCTGATGTCGGCCTCTTCCACCTGGGCGTCACCCTTGAAGAATCCGTTGGGGGCGACCTCGATGACACGGGCGTTGGTGAGCGACGCTTCGACGCGGCCCTCGACCACCAGCCTGTCGCACGACGTGATCTCGCCGCTCAGGTGGATGTCCTGTCCGACAATCAGCTTCTTGTTCGCGGCGCCTACGGGCCGGCCCCGATCGATGCGCCTGGGCGAGCCGGGAATCTCGACCACGCGGCGCGGAATCTCGGGACGAAACGCGGCCTGCCCCGGCGTGTGCGATCCCTTCTTGGAAAACGGCTTCAAGGGCGGCGCCTCGAATTCCCGGGTGCCCTCGTCCCCTTGGGCCTTGGTCTCGCCGCCGTCGTCGTGTTTTTTCCCAAACATGGCGTTTTTTCCCTCCACCCCGGGCCCGCCCGGCTACGCCGCCTGCCCGCGGGTCCGCCAAAGCTCGAACAGGTGCACCATGACGGCGGTGGCGGTGACGGGGGCCAGCAGATTCACCACCGGCACGGTCAGAAGCAGGGCGATGACCAGGCCGGCGAGGAAAAGCTGTCCCCGGTGCGCCTTCCGCAGCGCCCGGGTCTCGGCGTTCCCGGCCCGGCGCAGGGCCACCAGCTCGAAGTATTCCCTGCCCAGAAGATAGCCGTTTACGGCGTAGAAAACAAAAGGGAAAACCGGCGGCACCAAAAGAAACAGCAGGGCCGCCGTGTTGAGGACCACCAGCGCCCCCAAAAACTTCGCCGCCGTGAGCACGGTCGCGGCCACGCCCGCGCCCGGCGCTTCCGGCAGATGGGGGTAATGGCGGGCTTCCACGGCGCGCACGACGGCGTCCAGGAGGACGGCGATCACCACGCTGACCACGCCCGGGAAGAGGAGCCAGGTGAGCACCAGCGCCGTCAGTCCCCCCGCCACGTCGGCCAGCGCTTCCAGCCAACCGCTCTCGAACAGGGCGGTGTTGGCCAGCACATACCCGACGGCCGCCCACAGGCCGGCGAAGACGCCCAGAGAAATGCCCAGGCCGGTCCACACGACGCGCCTGAGGGCGGGATCACCAAGCTGGCCTATGGCCTTGAAAAAGGCGCCCAACACGTCGACGCTCCGGATATTCGCCAGGGGGTTTTCCCGCGGACGGTCTGTTTAGCCGCCGCCGTCGGCCCGGGCAAGGGGATAGGGGCCGTCGGGCGCGCACGGGCGCGGCGCGGCAATCAGTCCTTCTTGATGAGGGGCGTCAGGCCGGCGACGGCAACCGACGTTAAAACCCACCCGGCGACGATATGGAGCCAGAGGTATAAACGGAAAAACCATCCCCAATCGCCATCGCCCCTGGGCAGCCAGTAATTTTCCTGGTGCAAATCGACGATGGGGAGGAACGTGTCGACGGAATAGATGAAGGAATTGAATTCCGGGTAATCGGCGGGCAGTTGGATTGGGTCCCCCGACCAGCGCCTGTCGAATGTGCTCCATCCCTTGCATCTACTCATTTGCCCTGTGTAGCAGTCATGGAGATAGACCCTCTCCTTGGATGGATGCATGAAGCCGTAATGATAGGCATTGGTAAAAATCATCCAGGCAAAATAGACGGCAAACGCCATATAACCCAAGGCTCTCCAGGGCTCATTCCCGTAACGGATAGTGATGCGCAGGAAACCCATCCACAGTCGTCGGCGACGGCTCGGATCGCCCTTTTTCAGATAAGCGTCCTGCTTCGCAATGGCGATCTGGCGCGCGTCGCGGTCGTGCCCCATGCGCCGGAGAACAGCCACGAGTTGCTCGTAAGGCTGGGGGCGGAAGTCCTCGTGCCACTGTAATTCCAGCCATCTGCGACGCTCCCGCCAACCCACCGGCGCGTTTCCAGCCAAGGAGTCGTACGTGAAGCCGTCCAAGTTCAGCCTGCCCGGCGCAGGCCAGCTCCGGGCGTCATCCACGAGTCGCCCCACATGGGCATGATCGAGGCTCACAACGCCGACCGGGGCGCGTTCAAGGCGCCACTCGAACAGGCCCTGCACGTTCATCCGTCCGGCGCTGAAAGCGTCTTCGTCCGGCGACCCGGCGTCGAAGGTGGCGTCGTCGCACGAAAGACCACCTTCGATCCGGGCACCGAGAAGGCGGACGTTACCTTTGGCTTTGAAGCCCTCGTCGAGAAATATGTCTTCACGCACCGTAACTCTGTCAAGGCTCAGTGCATCTTTCTTGGTGTTATTAAACGTGGCCTCTCTGCACACGAGGTTACCGCCGATTTTGCTGCCGATCAGGCGGACTTCGCCTTTGGCCGCGAAGCCCCGGTCTAGAAAGACATCTCCGGTGACCGTGATACCGTCGGCGTTCAGGGCATTGCCGCCAGGGTTTTCAAGCGTGGCGGCGCTGCACGTGAAGTTGCCGTTAATGTTGGCGCCGATAAGCCTGACTTCCCCTTTGATCTTAACCCCACGCAGAGAGAGCATCCCTTCCGTCCGTAACCTATCTGCGCTGATGCCCGGCACGGTGCTTCCGTCGAAACCCACCGTGCGGGTGCGGGCATCACGCAAAATGATGGGCGCCTCAAAGTGGCACTTCCACAGCCAAACGGGACGGACCACAGTGGTCCCCTCGAAATCTAGCTTGCCGGTGACGCGCGCGCCTCGGAGTTTAATGCCCTTGGGGCCAACACCGTGGTCGTCCGGGTGGACGCACAGGCCGTAAAGCAAGGCGGCACGGACGGTGGGGTCCGAAAGGTCCGACACGTCCGCACGCCCGCCGCTTTGCGCCTTCTCCAACAACAGGCGCTCGGCCTCGTTTTCCGGCTCGATGGTCATGGCGCCTCAGTTTTACAACCTTGGCCGGCAGCCGGCTAATGGAAAGGGCGCGGCGCGCAACCCCTCCCTTGTGACGCCTTGCGCCGCCGTTATACTGCGCCCGGCCGGTGGGGCGGATGAGGAGAAGAGCGGCCATGGCGGAGACCCGGTTCGACGTGGTCGGCATCGGCAACGCCATCGTCGACGTTCTCGCCCATGCCGATGACGGGTTCCTGGCCGAGCACGCCCTGGCCAAGGGGGCCATGACCCTGGTCGACCCCGTTACGGCGAACCGGCTTTATGCGCACATGGGGCCGGCGGTCGAGTGTTCCGGCGGCTCGGCGGCCAACACCATCGCCGGGCTGGCGTCGCTCGGCGGCGCCGGCGCCTTCGTCGGCAAGGTCTGCGACGACCAGTTGGGAGACGTCTTCCGCCACGACATCCGCGCCCTCGGCGTCACCTTCGACACGCCGCCGCTCCGGGACGGCGCGCCCACCGCCCGGTCCCTCATCCTGGTCACGCCGGATGCCCAGCGCACCATGCAGACCTGCCTCGGCGCGTCCGCCGAACTGGCGCCCGGGGACATCGACCCCGACATCATCGCCGCCGCCCGGTTTACTTATCTGGAGGGATACCTGTGGGACCCGCCGAAGGCCAAGGAGGCTTATCTCAAGGCGGCCACGGTGGCCCACGACACCGGCCGCATGGTTTCGCTCAGCCTCTCCGATCCGTTCTGCGTCGAGCGCCACCGGGCCGAATTCCTCGACCTCCTGGAGGACCACGTGGACGTGCTGTTCGCCAACGAAGCGGAAATCACGTCGCTCTACCGCGAAGACACCTTCGATGCGGCCCTGCAACGGGTGCGCGGCCATTGCCGGATCGCGGCGCTGACGCGCGGCGAAAAGGGCTCGGTCGTGGTATCGGGCGACGAGACCCATGTCATCGACGCCGAGCCCGTGGACCGGGTGGTGGACACCACCGGGGCCGGCGATGCCTATGCGGCGGGGTTCCTGTACGGCCTCACCCACGGCTTCGGGCTCGCCGCCTGCGCGCGCATCGGCGGCATCGCCGCGGCCGAGGTCATCGGCCACGTCGGCGCCCGTCCCGACACCTCGCTTAAACGTCTGGTCGCACGGAAGCTTGGTTGACGGCGTTGGGGACCGCGGGGCACGTCCGGGATTGGTAAACGGGAGACCGACAGTGGACCCGCGCACCATCACCGCCCGTGCCCACGGGGACGCCCCGTGAAGACCTGGCGGGAGGCGGCGAACGTCTACCTGGACCGCCGGATGCTGGTCATCCTGTTCCTCGGGTTCTCCAGCGGCCTGCCCCTGCTGCTGGTGTTTTCCACCCTTTCCGTCTGGCTGAAGATCGAAGGCGTCTCGCTCACCGCCATCGGCCTCTTCTCCCTGGTCAGGACGCCGTATACGTTCAAGTTCCTGTGGGCGCCGGTGATCGACCGCATCACGCTCCCCGTCCTCGGCCGGCTGCTCGGCCGGCGGCGCGGCTGGGCCATCGCCACCCAGGCGGCGCTGATGGCGTCGATCATCGCCCTGGCGTCGACCAGCCCGGCGGAGAACCCCGCCGCGACCGCGTTTTTCGCCCTTCTTGTCGCCTTCTTCTCGGCCAGCCAGGACATCGTCATCGATGCCTACCGGGTGGAAATCCTGGAAGACGACGAACAGGGCGCGGGCGCCGGCACGATCGTCCTGGGCTACCGCATGGGCATGCTCACGGCGGGCGCCGGCGCCCTGTGGCTGGCCTCCGTCTTCACCTGGAACCAAGTCTACGCCATCATCGGCATCGCCGTGGTGGTGGGCATGGTCACCGTCCTTCTGGCGCCCGAACCCAGGACCGGCGGATCGGCGCGCACCGCCGGGGCCGAGGAGGACCGCATCCGCGGGCACCTTGCCTCGGGCCTGTCCCGGCGGTCGGCGCGCCTGCGGGCCTGGTTCTACGAGGCCGTGATCGCGCCCTTCCGCGACCTCATGACCCGCCCGGGCTGGGGCGCCATCATCCTGTTCATCATGCTGTACAAGCTGGGCGAGGCCTATCTCGGCGTCATGGCCAATCCGTTTTACGTGGAGATGGGCTTCACCACGGTCGAGATCGCCAACGTCAGCAAGGTGTTCGGCCTCGGCGCCACCATCGCCGGCGGCCTGATCGGCGGCGTCATGGTCAGCCGGCTGGGGATCATGCGGACCCTGATGATCTGCGGCGTGCTGCAGATCGCCGGCACCCTGGTGTTCGTGCTCCAGGCCCTGGCCGGGCACAGCGTGCCCATGCTGATCGTCACCATCGCCGCGGAAAACGTCACCTCCGGCATGGCCACGTCGGCCTTCGTCGCCTATCTGTCCAGCCTGTGCAGCCAGGCCTACACGGCGACCCAGTACGCCCTGTTGAGCTCCTTCATGGCCTTCGCCCGGGACGTGCTGTCGGCGTCGGCCGGGTGGATGGCCGAGTACGTGGGCTGGGTCGGCTTTTTCCTGTTCAGCGCCGCGGCCGCCGTGCCCGGTCTTCTCGTGCTGCTGTGGCTGATGCGCCGGTTGCCGCCCGAACCCGCGGCCGCCGGCGGCTAGGATTATAGGACACGGGGGGGCGCCGGGAGGGACCGACCATGGGCGAACGGATCACCATCGTCGAGGGCGACATCACCAAACTGCAGGTCGACGCCATCGTCAACGCCGCCAACGAACGCTTGCTCGGCGGCGGCGGGGTGGACGGCGCCATACACCGCGCCGCGGGGCCCGGGTTGGTGGACGAATGCCGGGCGCTCGGCGGCTGCCCCACCGGCGAGGCCAGGATCACCAAGGGATACCGGCTGCCGGCCAGGCACGTGATCCACACCGTCGGGCCGGTGTGGCACGGCGGCGGCCGGGGCGAGGACGGCCTGTTGGCCGGGTGCTACCGCAACTCCCTGGAACTGGCCGCGGCCCATGGGCTGAAAACCATCGCCTTCCCCGCCATCAGCACCGGTGTCTACCGCTTTCCACCCGACCGGGCGGCGCGCATCGCGGTCGACACCGCGGCCGGTTTCCTGGCCGGAGACGAGGTCCTGGAGACGGTGATCTTCTGCTGCTTCGGCCGGGCCTCGGTGGAGGCCCACGAGGCGGCGTTGAAGGAGATTAGCTGACGTCAGGCCTGGCGGATGGCGTCGAGGAGGAAGAACAGCAGGGCGGCCAGCAGCGCCGCCATGGGCACGGTCACCAGCCAGGCGGTAGCGATGGTGGCCAGGTGCGCGCGGCGGACCAGTTTTCGCTTCCGCGGTTTCTCGTAGCCCGGTGTCGCGGCGGCCCCCACCGATTGGGGCAAGGAGTTGCCGCGGCGGTAGTTGGCCAGGAATTCGCGGAAGAAACCGACGCCGAACACGCCGCCGAGGGCGATGTGGGTGGAGCTCACCGGCAGGCCCATGGCCGAGGCGATGAGCACCGTGATCGCCGCCGAAAGCGCCACGCAGTAGGCGCGCACGGGGTTGAGGTTGGTGATCTTTTCCCCGACGATGCGAATCAGCCTGGGTCCGAACAGCATCAGTCCGGTGGCGATGCCCAGTGCGCCCACCACCATCACCCACATGGGAATTTCCACCCGGCCGGCGATGCCGCCGGACGAGGCCGTGTCGACGATGGCGGCGAGCGGCGCGATGGCGTTGGCCACGTCGTTGGCGCCGTGGGCAAAGGACAGCAACGCCGCCGAGAAGATCAGGGGGATGATGAAAAGGCTGTTGACGTCGGTGCGGCGGTTTTCCAGGGTCAGGCAGCGCCGCGCCACCGACGCCCTGACGAGAAGGTAGGTGGCCACGAAAACCACCACCCCGCCGCCGGCCACCAGGGAGGCGGGAGCCGTCCAGATTCTTTTCAGCCCCTTCGTCGCCAGGTACATGGAGAACGCCGAGGCCATGATCGCCACCAGCACGGGCACCCAGCGTTTGGCGGCGGCGATCTTGTCGTCCTTGTCGAGGATGGCGAAGTTGATGAAGGCCAGGAAAAGCGCCGCGACGACGCCGCCGAGCAAGGGCGAGATCACCCAACTGGCGGCGATCTTGCCCATGGTGCCCCAGTTCACGGCGGCGGTCCCGGTGGCGGCGATCCCGGCCCCCAGCACGCCGCCGACGATGGAATGGGTGGTCGAAACCGGGGCCCCGAAATAGGTGGCCAGGTTGAGCCACAACGCGGCCGCCAAAAGCGCCCCCGTCATCGCCATGATGAAGGTGGTGGTGTCGGGCATCAAGGTGGGATCGATGATCCCCTTGGAGATGGTGTTGACCACGTCGCCGCCGGCCAGGATCGCTCCCGCCGTCTCGAAAATGGCGGCGATGACAAGCGCCCCCGCCATGGTCAGGGCCCGCGAGCCGACCG
>JACZWD010000278.1 GCA_022572335.1 Pseudomonadota bacterium | reverse complement strand
CGACCGCGTGAAAGACGCGAAGCTTGTCCCAGTCCATGATGATCCTCAGGGCCCGCTCCCGTGGCCGGAGCCCCCGCTCAAGCCGGAGCTCCTTGGTATTACTCCGCAGCCTCGGCCTCTGTTTCGTGCTCGCTCAGAAAACGTTCCGCCTCCAAGGCGCCCATGCACCCCGTGCCGGCGGCGGTCACCGCCTGGCGAAAGAGCCGGTCCTGGACATCGCCGGCGGCGAACACGCCGGACACGTTGGTCGCGGTGCTGTCCGGCCCGGTGATGATGTATCCCGCGGAATCCATTTCCAGCTGCCCCTTGAACACCTGGGTGTTGGGGGTGTGGCCAATGGCGATGAACACCCCGTGCACGGCAATGTCGGTAACCTCGCCGGTCTTGACGTTCTTGATCCTGACCCCGGTGACGCCGGGCGGATCGCCGGAGCCCAGGATTTCCTCGACCACGCTGTCCCACACCACCCGGATCTTGTCGTTGGCGAACAGGCGGTCCTGCAGAATCTTGTCGGTGCGTAGCGCGTCGCGGCGGTGGATCAGGGTTACCTGGGTGGCGAAATTGGTCAGAAACAGGGCCTCCTCGGCCGCCGTATTACCGCCGCCGACCACCGCCACCGCCTTGTCCCGGAAAAAGAATCCATCACACGTGGCGCAGGCCGAAACGCCGAAGCCCTTGAATCGTTCCTCGCTGTCCAGCCCCAGCCAGCGGGCGCTGGCGCCGGTGCAGATGATCACGGTATCGCCGGTATAAAGGGCGCCCGAATCCCCGGTCAGCGCGAAGGGCCGGGCGCCGAGGTCCGCCGCGACAATGGTATCGTCGAACATGACCGTACCCACGTTCTCGGCCTGTTTTTGCATTTGCTCCATCAGCCACGGGCCCTGCACCGGGTCCGCGAAGCCGGGGTAGTTCTCCACGTCCGTGGTAATCGTCAGCTGTCCGCCCGGCTGCAAGCCCTTGACCAGTATGGGCCGGCGGTTGGCGCGGGCGGCGTAAACAGCCGCCGTATACCCGGCGGCCCCCGATCCGATGATCAGGACCTTGCTGTTGTGGCGAGTCGGCATCGACGCGGCGTTCCTTAGGATACGGACCGGAAAAAAGCCGTATTTTTCCCTGAAAAAAAGCGTCCCTAACATAAGAACGCGGCGAGCGCGACGCAAGCACGGGCCCCCGGCCCGCCGGCCAGGCACCCCCGGCCCGCCGGCCAGACACCCCCGGCCCGCCGGCCAGACACCCCCGGCCCGCCGGCCAGACACCCCCGGCCCACCGGCCGCCAAGGGAAGCGACCTTGGCTTGGGGGGGCACACCGTTGTAATATAATTGCGCGAACGGACGCGACCTTGGAGAACAATTACCATGCAACGGGTCAAGCTCGACCGTATCGACCGGCACATTCTCCATGACCTGCAGACGGACGGCCGTATCACCAACGTGGAACTGGCGCGCCGGGCCGGAATTTCGGCGCCGCCATGCCTGCGCCGCGTGCGGGCGCTGGAGGAGGCCGGGTACATCCGGGGCTACCACGCCGACCTCGAGCCCAAGGCCCTCGGTTTCAATGTGACCGTGTTCGCCCAGGTCGGCCTGGGCAGCCAGGCCGAGCCGGACCTGGAGGCATTCGAGGATCTGGTCCGGCAATGGCCGAACGTGCGTGAATGCCACATGCTGGCCGGCGAGACCGATTTCCTGCTCAAGATCGTGGCCGAGGATTGGGACGCCTATCAGCGGTTCCTGACCACCACGTTGACTACCGCCCCCAACGTCAGCCACGTCAAATCGGCGCTGTCCATCCGCGCCACCAAGTCCGAACCGGGCGTTCCCATCGCCTCGGACGAGCCCGTCGGCGGCGAGGTGCCATGACGCGGCCGGCCCGCCTCATACCAAGGATCGCTGATCATGGCTCATAGAGATCGCGTAGGCGGCTCGTCGGGCAGGAGGAAAGGTGCAGGCGATGCGGCGCATCGTCAAAACTTTTCGACGCCCTCCGACGGGCCGCATACGCGACCGCAACGGCGGCTTACCAAGGC